>JBKBIU010000252.1:0-2455 GCA_046294065.1 Pseudothermotoga sp. | reverse complement strand
AAAACCATGCCCGGATCGCCAGTCTCCCATGCGTTCTGTGCCATTTTTTGTAAAATCTCTCTAAGTTTCACTTCCTTCTGCACGTGCCACTTCGGGTGACTCAATCTTATTGTTCCGTTGTTTTCGTAAATTCTCAACAGTTCTTCGCGTCTCATTGGTATTCCAACAGATATATTGAAAAACCTCAGAACCTTTTCCCCATCATTTCCTCTCTTTGCGCTTATGAAATCTAATATGTCGGGATGATCGATGTTCAGTATCCCCATCAAAGCACCACGCCGCCTGTAACCTTGTTCCACGACAGACACCGCCGAATTGAAGACGTGCATGAAACTTATAGGTCCAGATGCCTTACCGTGTGTACCGGCGACAAAACTTCCGTTCGGTCTGAGGGAACTGAAATTGCTACCTATTCCTCCGCCAGCCTTTGTTATCAATGCATACTCTTTTACCGCGGTGAAGATACCATCGATGCTGTCTTCGACTGGTACCACGAAACATGCAGATAACATGTGCAGATGATTTCTCGAATTGAGAATCTTCTCATAGTCTTCGAGTGTCATCTGTTCAATCGGTTTGTACAAGAGTTTGTAATCTGCACCCATTCCAGCGTTGAAGAGCGTAGGACTATTTGGAATAAAGATCCTGCTCTCCAGCAGATCGAAGAATTTTTCTTCAAGATCTTTCACAAACTCAAGTTTCTTGTTGGCAGACAATTCTTGCAATTGCGGATTGTTTATCAACTCGGCAGCTGCTACAACCCTTGAAACGCGGCGCGCAACGTCGCTCCAAGAATTCTCTAACATTTCTCCCTCAGTTGTTTTGATGAAATACCTCTCTTTGAGTATCTTCATCGCATTTTCAGAGGGAGTTACTCCTTTGTATCTTTTGATAAGATCTGAATACATAAAAATCAAACCCCCTTCTGGGGGTAATTATACTATATATTGTATTTCAATGCAATATGGTACTATACATTGTGTATCTGTGAAACAACAGAGTGGACAAGTGTTTTGAAAAAAACAGTTATGTCCACGTACTCAACAGGTATGTTACAGTCCAGAGTGATAGGTGCAAAGCATATTATACCCCTAATCCCTGCTTTTTCCAAGCGCTCCGCAACAGACTGGGCAGCCTCTGCTGGCGTTGCAATAACGGCAATTTCTGCTTGATTTTGAGTAATGAACGATTCTAACGAGTTCATGTCAGATACTACAAGATTGTTAGTTATCTGTTTTCCTATCTTTCTCCTGTCCGTATCGAAAACGCCGATCACTTGAAAGTTGTGTTTTTCCATCTGCTTGAATCTTGCTATGGCTTGTCCTATGTTTCCTGCTCCGATTATCACGACCCTCCAACTTTTGTGAATTCCCAGTATCTTTTGTATTTCACTCAACAGTTTTTGAATATTGTATCCTATACCGCGTCGGCCAAAGCTCCCAAAATAAGAGAGGTCTTTTCTCACTTGAGAGTCTTTGATGTGCACCATCTGAGCAAGCAATTTAGATGAGATATTCTCTTCGCCTTGTTGTTCTAACCTCTCGAGGCATCTATAATAGATCGCCAATCTTCTTACAGTAGGTTTTGGTATTTTTTTCATGCAAAAAACCCCCTTAGTTCTATTTTTCACAAGTTTATTCTATCATGATGAGATTAAATCCAGATTGTTAAGTAAGTGAAAGGAAATGAAAAGAACTTCTTCTGTAACTTCACAGATCACTGCCAATATCTAAAATTACTTTGAGAGAGCCTTTGCTTGCCATGTTAAAAGCTTCTTGATAATCAGAAAGCTCAAAAGTGCCAGAAATCAGGTCACGAACTTCAAGACCACCTTCCAGCGCGGAAATTGCCTTTGGGAAGGGACCACATCTTGAACCGATGATTTTGACTTCGTTCACGGCTATCAAGCTCAGATCCAACTCGATTTTCTCTGCTATTGTTGTTTTTAGGAAAACCGTACCTTCTGGTTTTACGAGAGAAAGTGCTTGCTCTATACCAGATTTTCTACCAGTTGCATCGATAACAACATCAAAGTACCTGTCGTATTTTTCAAAATTGCTTGAGAGTTCCGTAGATGTCCAGTTACGAGCTAGTGATAGTTTCTCTTCATGCTTCCCGAAAAGTAGATGATCGATTCGTGAAAAACTGAGAACTTTAGAGACGAGTAAGCCAAGTTTGCCATCTCCAAGGACGGCTATTCTTTGTGAGCTTGAAATATCTATCTGCTCCAAAATCCTAAACGCGGCAGCAAGCGGTTCGATGAAGACCGCCCTTTCCTTTTCTATTTTTTCAGGTACGATATGAAGATTTCCCACAGGTAATATTGCATACTCAGCAAAGACTCCATCGTAGTTCTTTATTCCAAGCACTCTCATATTTCGACAATGACGATCAAGACCTTGGACACAAAGGTCACATTGACCACAGGGAATGTTTATTTCTCCTGCAATCCTTT
>JBKBIU010000017.1:0-13451 GCA_046294065.1 Pseudothermotoga sp. | reverse complement strand
TAAGGTGCTACAAAATCATCACCAATTGCTGGATACCAATTGAATCTTTCCACTATGTACTTTGCCTGCATTTTAGGTGATGAAACAAATTCGATGAGTTTCAATGCATAATCGGCGTTTGCTGCTTTTGTTGGTATCGCAAAATGCATTGGTTGACCTGGCATACCAGGATCTAGAAGAATGATTCTGATATTGGGGTCCATTCTTCCTTCACGCATCCATGTGTAGAACATATCAACCCATACAGGACCCATCCAGATTTCCCCTCGGTTCAGTGCGTCCAATGTGCCTGCATTACCGGCGGTCATCGTTACATATCTGTTGAACTCCTTGAGCTCAGCGAATATCTGTGGCCAGTCTTCTTCGTATTTCTTATCGTACGGACCATTGATGAGGATATCGGTGTTCTTCGATTTCCAGTAAACCCAGCCAAAGACGAATGCGACACCAGACATACCACCTTTGATGCCGTTATATCCGAATTTACGGGGATTTTTCTTGACCCATTCAACAAGTTCGGCATAGGACTTTGGTGGATCCTTGACAAACCTTGGATTGTAGGCAAGAGCGGTTTGACTGTGAAACATTGGCATGACATAACCATCGACATTTACTCCAAGAGCCATTTCGTCGGTATTTCTTATAGCAAGTCTTTTTGCCGTCAAAAAATCTGTGTACTGCCTGATCAAGCCTCTTTCGATCGCCCAGACGGCACCTGTTTCATGAATCACAACAACATCTACCGCCCATTTTTCTTTCCCAGAATCCTTCTCAAGCTGTAGTTGTTGAATAATCTGCTGAGATCCGGCATCACCAGGCCCTGTACCAACGACTTTGATCTTCACGTTGGGATAGAGTTTTTCAAACTCTGGTGCAATTTCGTACTGGAAGAAATCAACCATGTTTTGATCTCCCGCGACCATCATCGTTAGAGTAACCTTGACGGGAATGTCTGACTGAGCAAATACAAAAATCGATGCCATAACAACTACCAAAATCAGAAGAAACTTTTTCACAAAACCACCTCCTCCAGGGATCGATAGCAAGTGAATATCAATCCCTCTCAAAGCTTTGTAAAAAACTTTTCACAGTTGTATAGGCAATCTTTGCTGCCTCCTGAGGTCCATTTGGCATAGGTAAACATTCTACGGAGATATAACCTTCATAACCTATCTTGTGCAGAGCTTCAAAAGTTGATTCAAAATCGTAGTGCCCTGTTCCAGGAGCCCATCTGTTGCTGTCTGCTACATGAAAGTGAAACAACTTATTTGCCACAAGACGAAGACTTTCTTCGATTCTTGCTTCTTCTATATTCATATGAAAGGTGTCTGCCAGTATACCAACATTTGTTCTATCTATCATTTGAACAACCTCAAAAGTTTGACCCAACGTGTTGAGAAAATCTATTTCATACCTATTCAAAGGCTCTATTACCAATGTTACCTTCCTTGAAAGTGCATAATCGGCGAGACACCTCATGTGCTCGACAAATAAGTTGCTTACTTCTTCGACAGATCTGTGTTTTCTATTTCCCCTTATAAAACCTATGATCACTTTAGAGGAAAAATGTGAAGCAAAATCTATGTGGTCCTTCAGCCTTTCTATTGTGCGCTTTTGAATATTTTCATCTGGATCGATCAAGTTTAAACCTTCTGCCAAAAAGGCTTGACCAGTTCCAACTGCCGCGACATCCATTTGAAGATCTTTGGCTATAAGTTCTATTTCATCTACATCAACTTTCTTAGGATCCCTAACTGCAATTTCAACTGCGTCGTAACCGATCTTCCTTGCCATCTGTAATCCTTTTACAAGATCACCCTTAAAAGCCAAGGAATCAAAAGCAGCGTCGGAAGTACTTATGACAAGAGCTATCTTCAAACAGCTCACCCCCACCTCAATAACTCATAGACTTTTTCTAAAGCCTCTCTTCCTGTCTTATCAATGTACAGTTTTGCATTTTTCTTGAGTTCGTCCTCTGCTTTACCAACTGCTATACCAATACCTGCTACCTTGATCATCTCCAGATCATTCATACTGTCTCCCATGGCAATCACTTCACTTGCTGATATTTTCATTAACTTGCAAAGTTCTTTCAGTGCAGAGCCTTTGTTGACAGATTTAGGTAGTATCTCGAGTAAATCATCCTCTGATCTGACGACGTCGGCTTCTGGTCCAAAAAGTTGTGGCAATTCTATTTCGAGTCTGCTCAGATTGAATGGATAACTTGCAAAAACGATCTTTGTGATCTTTTTTTTCTTTATTGACTCAACGTCATCGATGGATTTATACACCAGGGCGTCTCTTATTGCATAAGTAGCGGCATTCAACCCAACATTATAAGCGTAAACTTCTTCGTTCACAAAGAAAGCAGCGGTGAGATCCCTGTGCATGATGACTAATTCTGTTGCCAATTCAACTGCTCTTTGTGACAAAGAGTGTTCCACTAAATATCTTCTTTCAACTGGATCGTAGAGTCTCGCACCATTGAACAATATTACAGGGACAGTTATCTTCAATTGTTGAATATAAATACTTGCCGCCGACAGAGCACGTCCTGTGGCGATCGAGAATTTAATACCCAGTCCTCTGATCTTTTCTACCAATTTCAGAGTTCCTTCTGAAACAGAATGGTCAGCTTCCAAAAGAGTTCCATCGAGATCTGAAATGAGAAGCTTCATTCATACTTCACCACCGACAAAGTGGCTGTGTCATAAGCTAGTCCAACGGTTTCACCGTACTCTGGGAGATCCATATGTGTAGGGTTTTGAATCTCAACAGACAAGATACCGTAGTCTGTTTTAATCTCAAAAAATGCGTTTGCTCCAGTGTAGATCCTCGTTATGACCATTCCATTGACGATACCTTGATTAGGTTTTACAAATCTAGCTGCTTCTGGTCTCAAGACAAGGTATACCTTTTCTTGTATTGTGAACCTTGTACCTTCACGTATCCCAACCACCATATCTGCTCCACTGATCAGTTTGAGTTTGCACCTGTTTTGTTCGACACCAACAACGCTGGCTTCAAGAAAATTAGCTTTCCCTATGAACCCCGCAACGAATTTATTTGCTGGGTATCTGTAGATCATTTCAGGTGAATCTTGCTGCATCACAACGCCATCCTTCATCACTATGATTACATCAGACAGTGTCATTGCCTCTAGCTGGTCGTGGGTAACATAAATACTTGTTATACCAAGATTCGATTGAATCTTTTTCAATTCAATTCTCATCTGTTCCCTAAGCTTCGCATCCAAATTAGATAACGGTTCGTCCAAAAGCAAAACCTTTGGCTGAACTACAAGTGCACGCGCCAATGCAACACGTTGCTGCTGACCACCAGAAAGTTGACTGGGATATCTTTTCTCAAGGCCGCTCAAGCCAACTATAGAGAGCATCTCTGAGACTCGTTTCTTGATTTCTTGAGTACTCAGCTTCCTATTCTTTAAACCATACGCGACATTTTCATAGACTTTCATGTGTGGAAACAATGCATAACTTTGAAAAACCATTGCTGTGGGTCTTTTATTTGGAGGTTGATCGTTCACAACGCTACCATCTATCAAAACATCTCCGCTCGTTGCAATCTCGAATCCACCTATGAGTCTTAGAGTAGTTGTCTTTCCGCATCCTGATGGTCCCAGAATTGTCATAAGTTGGCCCTTTTTGACACCAAAACTTACATTGTTCACTGCTCTTATAAAGGACCCAGAACTCGAGTCCTTAAACTCTTTGACAAGATTTCTCACTTCAACATAGTACTCTGTCATGACATTGCCCTCCTGATCTTTGTCTGATAGGAAAAGTTAACTGTCACGAACCTGAGAAAGAACATCGCCAGTAAAACGATCCCTATAAGCACATAGCTCAAAGCCGCAGCTTGTGCAAGATCACTGTTTCCAACTGCCCCAAGTATTCTCACCGTTATGAGATTCCACTTACCAGAAACCACGAATATGACAGCACTTATCGCTGTCATACTTCTGACAAAAGCCGTGAACAAGGCATTGAAAAAAGCTGGCATCAAGAGTGGTAGGGTGATCTTCCAAAAAGTTTTGTTACTGCTACTGCCAAGATCTAAGGAGGCTTCCTCTATGGAACGGTCAATTTGGTACAAAGCCGCAACACCATTTTGAACACCAACGGGAAGTTCCCTGAAAACAAATACCAAGATGATGATCAGAGCAGTCCCAGTAAGCAAAAGCGGTTTTTGATTGAATGCCAGTAGATAACCTATGCCAACGACAGTACCTGGTACAGCAAAGGTGAGTAGGGAAAAAGCCTCCATCAATCGCCTTGCTGGAAATTGTTTTCTTGCAACAAGATAAGCAATCATGATACCAAGAATTCCACACAAGGGTGTTGCTATAGAAGCTAAAAACAAAGTATCTTTGATGTACTTCCAGTTGTATGTGAAGGCAAACTTATAATTTTCCAATGTGAGTTTGTGGTTGACACCCCAAAGTTTTGTAAATGAACCAAACAACACCGTTCCATAGAACAGGAAAACTGCAAAAACCAAGAGTGCACAAATCGCCGTGAAAAATGTTTTCACATACACGTTTGGTTCAAGTACTTTGATCACCGATGGCTTGCCCGTGACTGTAACGTAAGACCTTCTGGAAAGCCAGTACCTTTGTACAAAGAAGGCGATCAACGTTGGTATCAACAACAAGATTGCTAGTCCAGACCCGTATGAAATCCTGTAAGAACCTGTTATTTCAAGGTATGCAGAAACACTCAGTACGTGGTATCTGCCACCAAGAATCAGTGGAGTTCCAAAATCTGCCATGGACTGAGAAAAAACCAAAAGCCACGCAGATAGAACTCCTGGCATTGACAAGGGAAAGGTTACACGCCAAAAAGTCCGCCATTTGTTTGAACCAAGGCTCAAGGATGCCTCTTCAAGATCTGAACTTATGGAGATCAATATGGCTTCCAGAGTCATAAAAGCAGTGGGAAAGTAAGCAAGTGTTTCTACAATCACAAGGCCCCAGAAACCATATATTTCAAAAGGTGGTATGCCTCCAAAGAAATTCCTTGTGACAATTCCATTCCTTCCAAACAAAAGTATCGCCGCAAGTGCGATGACAAAGGGGGGTGATATTATTGGGAAAGTAGCCACAGTTCTGAAAAATGTCTTGAGCGGTATGTTCGCCTTTGCAATTGCATAAGCAAAGATATAACCTATTAGAACACTTATCGAAGCTACAACAATTCCAAGTTTGAGGGTATTAATTATAGGAGTGACGAAGTATTTCTTGCTAAAAAGGGTTTTGTAAACATCGAGGCTGTATACACCAGTTTTTGGTTCAAAACTCTTCAATCCAACCATCAGTATTGGGTATACAATAAAAACTATCAAGAGTGCCCATACAAAAACAATCATTGCCAATAAGAGAGGTTCATTTATCAGTCTCCTTGTTTGCTTGAGCCAATTCATCCAATCCCTCCAAAAGGGCGTGGCCTAACACCACGCCCAATAGTTACATTCCGTACTCAATTTCTTCTTTCCACCTTTCAATGAGTCTATCTTTTTGTTCACCGAAGTATTCAAAATCCATCGGTATAACATTTACATCTTGCATTCTGACAGCCCCAGGTGCAACTGTTGCATCCGGGTTTATTGGTATTCTGTTCCACTTTACCATCAAATTCTGAGCTTCAACTGAGAGCATCCAGTCTATGAATTTTGCTGCAAGGTCGGGTTCAGGTGCGCCTTTGATCATCGACATAGCACCTATCTCATAACCTGTGGGCTCCTTGGGGAACGTTAAAACTACTGGATAACCCTTCGCTATACCCTTGGTTATTACATCGTGTGCAAAGGCTATTCCCACTGTAATCTCACCAAGACCGGCTTGGGTGACACATGCAGATCCAGAAGTATTGTAGTGATGAATCTGTTTATGAAGTTGTTTCCAGTAATCAAAGGCTTTATCTTCACCCATTAACGCAACCAATGCAGCAAGAACTGTATACGCTGTTCCGGATGTATATGGGTAAGCAAGAGAGATCCTTCCTTTGAACTGTGGTTTGAGAAGATCATACCAAGAGGTCGGCGCTTCAACTCCGAGCTGCTTGAGTTGTTCTGTGTTGCTCACAAAACCTATGGCTCCAAAATAGATTCCTACCCAGTAACCATCTGGATCTTTGAAGGCCGCCGGTACTTTTTCTACTGCTTGTGATCTGTATGGTGCCAAAAGTCCCTTTTTCTTTGCAGCAATTTGATCCAACGCTGGCCCGCCAAACCAAACGCTCGCCTGAGGATTCTTTGATTCAGCTTCTATTCTTGCAAGTAATTCACCTGAAGACATTCTTACAACTTGTACCTTGATTCCAGTTGCCTTCTCAAAAGCGTTTACATAGATCGGCCATTCGTTCTCATCGAGAGCCGTATAAATATGCAAAACTTGTTCTTTAGCGAAGAAAACTGTGAAAAGAGAAATTGCAAGGATCAATACAAGAACCTTCCTCATTCAAAACACCTCCTCAATCAGCCCTTATAAGGGCCAGGATATTGCATTTTCTTTGAAGTCACCTCCGTGGCAAGTTTGACAGCCATTTTTAGGTCATAGAGAGCGGTAACAAAAACAGCTAAGCAAGTGTCACCTCTGCCAGTTCTACCCTCAAGCTTGTAAGGCAAGAATTGTGCTTCATAAAACTGTTTGCCATCGTAGGCACAGACTCCTTCTTTGTGAGTTGCGACAATTATTTTGACACCTAACTTATGTATCTTTTCACAGGCTTTCTTGAGTTCTTTTTCGCCTGTGAGTACGAAAGCCTCGTTACTATCTACCTTGAACACATCGAAAAACTTGAGATATTTTGTTTTCTCGTGCCAATCTTTGTATCTCAACTGTCCATCCTCGACCACATTTCTGAGAAAACCCTGGGCATCCCCTATCAGTATCTTTGCCTTTTCTCTGAGATCAACTATCATTTCTTCGGCAAATTCTCCATGCCACAAAGCACTTAGAACAATGACTCCACACGATAGATCTTCGATATCCTTTTTTTCAAAACTACTCGCTAAAGAAAGAACTCGACTAATCCTGTCATCTGGATTCTCTGTGGGATAAAAATTTTCAATGGTCGTCGTTGTTTCGCTTTCAAGAAATGAAACTTGAACACCTGCTTTCAACATTTCTTCGTACAAAAATTGATCTTGAGCTGCACACTTTGTTATTACTCTGCACTTTGCACCAACCTTTTGCGCGGCAATACTTCCATAGAAGACTCCTCCACCTGGAACGATCACCGTCTTTTGCAACGTTTTGTTGATATCCTTTGCCACATGACCAATGAATAAGATTTCCATTCTCATCACCTTTCTATCTGACGCCTGCTGCTGCAGCTATGGTATCCATTATGTACTGTGGTGTCACATCTTTCTTTAGATAATCTCCAATCTTTTCACCACGTTCCAAAAGGACCAGCCTGTCTGCCACTTCGTACACATGATAGATGTTGTGAGTTATAAAGATTACGGATATGCCACGCTTTTTTGCTTCCTCAATGTGTTGAAGTACCTTTTTAGTCTCGCCTACTGACAAGGCCGCCGTTGGTTCATCCAGTATCAAAAGTTTTGCACCAAAGTATATGGCTCGCGCAATGGCAACTGCTTGCCTTTCACCTCCAGACATGAAAGCAACTGTCTCATCTGGGTTTCTTACAGATATGCCCACATCATTCATCGCATCTATGACAATCCTTTTCATCTTTCTTCGTTCAATCCATGAGAAAGGTCCAATCTTTCTAATCATCTCTCTACCCAAAAAGAAATTTCTCCACAACGGCATAAGATTGACAAGTGCGAGATCTTGATAGACTGTCTCTATACCAAGTTGCCTGGACTGCCATGGTGATTTGAAATCAACCTTCCTACCTTCGAAGTAAACTTCTCCGTCGTCGGGTTGGTAGTAACCAACGAGTATTTTTATAAGAGTAGACTTACCGGCACCATTGTCACCAAGAAGGCCTACTATTTCGTTCCTTGAAACATGAAAATCAACCCCTTTGAGGGCTTGCACTTTTCCGAAGGATTTCTTGATGTTCTTCATCTCTATGATAAAATCCTTCATCCTGCCACCTTCTTTCGAATCCTTGCATTTATCACTGCTGCAACTATCAGTATGATTCCTATGAAAGCTCTGTACCAATAGGCAGGGGCTCCAGCAAGTACCAGTCCATTTCTAACCATACTTATCATTGCTGCTCCTATGAGTGCTCCCATAACACTCCCATAGCCCCCTGTCAAAAGAGTACCCCCCATGACAGCCGAAGCTATGGCTTCCAATTCCAGTTCTTGACCCAGTGTTGGATCGACTATCTTAAAGCGTGCAAAGGTGGTGAGTCCTGCAAAGCCGGCCAAAGTACTGCATATCATAAAATTGATTATTTTCACCCGTTCCGATGGTATTCCAAGAGCTTTTGCAGCCCCGAGGTTCCCTCCCGTTGCAAAGGTCCAGTTACCATATCGAGTCCTTTCCAAAATGATCCAGAAAACGAGAGTAATAATGATAAACCAGATTGCAGAATACCTTAAACCACCAGTCACACGACCACCAAAGTAGTCGAGCATCCTCATTCTTCTGGAAAGAATTATGGGGAAACCACCTGTTACAGCCAGCAAGATACCTCGCCAGAACATCATCATTCCGAGGGTTGTTATGAAAGAAGGTATGCCGGTCTTGAGAGTAACGATACCATTTATTAGTCCAATTGAAGTGGCAAGCAGTAAACAAACCAGCAATGCAAAATATTCATTGATTTTGTGATTTACCATTATTGCAAAAACCATGGGAGCCACAGCAAATACAGCTCCAACAGAAAGATCAAATTCGCCACTGATCATGAGCATGCACACACCTATGGCAATAATTCCAAGCTCTGCTGCCATGGTGAGTGTATTCATAAGATTATCAACGGTTGCAAATCTATTCGAAAGAAAAGAAAAGATTACAAAGAAAACAGCTATTCCAACAAAGGCTCCAAACTCTTTTATTCTTAGAAAAAATAGGAAATCCTTCCTCTGCGTCAGAAAGATCACCCCTCTTTTTGAATAAGTAAGAGGGGTGGCAAACCACCCCCCGTTTGTTCATCAACGGTAACCCAGCTGTACAGTTTTCTCAACGATTTCCACGTTGCTCTTATCAACGATCGAAGGTCCTGTCAGAATGTCTTCGTGAGGGATCAATCCAAATTCCTTGTAAAGGTACAAAAACACGATTGGTAGATAACCTTGCAAATACTGCTGTTGGTCGATTGTGAAAACAACCACACCTCTCTTGATTGCATCGGTTATCTTTGTTGTTAAGTCAATCGCACCGACCTTTACCTTACCAACAAGGTTCTCTTCTTCAACGAGCTGTATCGCTGGATGTGCACCAAGAGGACCGAGAGTGAAGATGGCATTGGTGTCGGGATACCTTGTTAAATAGCTCTTGAGTAAGGTCAAAGCCTTTGTTGGATCAGTAGTAATATCGAGTTTTTCCACAGGAATCTTCTTTTCAGCCAAAACATCTGCAATACCTTTTGCTCTTGCTTCAAGTCCCACGTGGCCTGGTTCGTGAATCGCCACAACAGCCCTCTTTGGTGTGAATTCTTGTAGCATTCTTCTTGCTGCATAAACACCTGCGAGATATTCATTCATACCCACATAGCACAGATATGGTATCTTTTCATCGGCCGATCTGTCATCGGGTACATTGATTGCAACAACAGGAATGCCCATTTGAATTGCCCTTCTGAGTGGTTCGTCCAACGCAACGGGATTTGTGATAGTGACGACAAGACCATCTGGTTTCTTGACGATTGCTGAATTAACAAGGTCGATGAATTCTTTGAGAGAAAACTTTTCTGGACCAAGATAGACTGCGTCGACCCCGAATTTGGTTGCCGCGTCTTTGACACCTTTCATAACTACTCCCCAGAACGGGTCAGCCGGTCCACCATGGGATACGACATAGAATGTGTAGCCAAACACTCCGACAAATGCCGTGGCAACTAGTAGTAACGTTACCAACCTTTTCACACAGATCCCCCCCTATTATGAAGGCGCTCAGGGCGCCTTCAACTCACCACATATTTCCCAAACTGTATATACTTCTCCAACCAGGTTCGAATGGCTTTTTCAATACGGCATCTAACTCTTCTTTTGGCCTCTGAGATAGTTCGTTAGCTGGTGGTAGCTTGCCTGCTGGGAATGCCTTCATGATGTCGTTAACAAGTTTTTCAAGATAATCGAGTAATGCTTCTACTCCTTCCTTTGCCTTGTCTGCACTGGCTTTACTTGCCTTTCCAACGACGCCTTCTGGATATGCTGCAACTTCGATCGGGCCACCACCTACATGCCCGTACCAAGCAATAGCTCTATGCAACAAATTACCAGCTTTATCTATATGACCTTCTGGCATATAACCACGCGGTGTTGTGTCAACGGCCCACTCCTGATGACAGAACTCGGGGAACAAGGCAAGACTCCAAGAGGTTTCTACTTCATCGGCATGGATGAAATTGGTTTCGTAAGGGCCACCTTCCTGCTTGGTTTTGAATTTGTCCTGTATCGCATGATACCAGTTCACGTTGAAGATCATGGCAGGCACTTGGAAAATCTTCGCAAATTTGTGTATGGCGACGGGTATAACAAACTCCTGTCCATGCCCGTTCAGCAAGATTTGTTTCTTAAACCCTGCATTCCAAAAACCAGCGATGACACTAACTAAAAGATCAATGAATGCTTCGTCTTTCACTGGTACCGTCCCAGGCATACCAATATGATGGTACGGATGAAAACCGTACCAGATCGGTTCGGCCACAGTGCAACCTGTTTTCAAAGCAACTTGTTCCGCCATCCTTGTGACCAGAAAAGTATCTTCACCAGTTGGTGCATTTGGACCATGGTTTTCCGTGCTCCCAACAGGGATAATTATTAAATCACACTTTTTCACTCTTTCTTCTATTTCCTTCATAGTCATAGTTTGATAGTAAATACCTGATGGTTTTTCCATATGACCTTCCTTTGGTGGTATCTGCCACTTTGACATGATCAACCCTCCAATCTTACGTGGGCATCACCGCTTTCAACGGCCCTGTAACAAGCATCAATGATTCTTATGACTTTAACACCATCGCTCACAGTGACAGGTGGAGTTTTGTGTTCTTTGATACAGTTGATGAATAATCTGTTTTCAATTATGTATCCCCACTTTTCTTTAAAATCTACCTTTGTGAAATCATGGCTTTCAACTTCTTTTCCAAGACCTTTGCAGAAATGGACTCTTTCCATCTCTTCGTTTGCCATCATCACATGCTCACCGTATACTTCAACTCTCTCAAAAGGTATCATCCAGCTTGCATGAGCACAGGATGTAAAAGTACCTATGATTCCATTTTTCATCTTCATCGCAATCGACCAATCATCGATGTCTGGATAGACACTCTTTTTTCCTAAAACATACATCTCTTCAACGTCTCCAAAGAGCCATCTTGCCATATCGAAGAGGTGTAAGGTACTTTCAAAAAGAAACCCTCCGGTGTAAGATCTGTCTGAGGTCCAAGGTGGGTTGAGTAGTTCTCCTCTGTTCATCTTTATCTGGAACGAATAGGGCTTTACCGTTCCGTTCTCTATTCTTTCTTTCATGAAAGTATATACGTGTGCAAATCTTCTATTATGACCTACTTGAAAGATTGCACCCTTTTCCTTAACTTTTGACTCCAAGGCTAAAGCGTCGTTCAAAGAAATCGTCATTGGTTTTTCACAAAAGACATTCAGCCCATTTTCAAGTGCATTCATTGCGTACTCAAAGTGCGTTTTGTTTGGTGAAGTAATATAGACAGCATTGAGACCTTCATCCTTCATTTGCTTCAAACTATCAAAAACCTTCGCTTTAAACCTTTCTGCAACTGATTTCGCTCTATTCTTGTCAACATCCATCACACCAACTATCTCAACGTCATCAAAGGTTGAAAGAATTTCCAGATGTACCTGACCTATGAACCCACTTCCAACTACTCCAATTTTCACCTTTTCCATGAGGATCACCTCAAGGGTTTAGCATCGTTACTTTGATGAGTTCTTTGTCGGTTTGCAATCTCTTTATGTATTCAGGTATTTCTTCGAGTTTCACAGTCTTTGAAATCATTTTAGTCATATCCATTCCTGTTGCCATAAGACTTATGACCCTTGGGAAATTACCATGTCCTGAGTGACCTTGTGAACCTACTATCTGAGCACGTCTCACTTGGAACACTTCACCAGTAACGGGTATTTTTGCATCTGCCCTTGCGACAATGACAACCGTTGCATTCACGCCTCTAGCTCTCCAAATAGTTTCCTCAATGTCTTTCCAAACTATCTGAGGCAGACCTGTCGCTTCAAGATAGATCTTCGCACCCATCCCATTTGTGCTGTCGAGAACCGCATCAACAAAGTTCTCCTTGGTTGGGTCAAGTACCACATCTGCACCCAATTCTTTCGCAAGCTTTCTTCTTGTTTCTGATGGTTCTGAAAGTATTACTTTAGCTCCACCAGCTCTCTTTAGCACAGCAACGGCTGCAAGACCTATAGGTCCTCCGCCAAGGATGACCACATTGTCTCCAGGTCTTATTCCACCACCTCTTTCTATAACAGCGTTGTAAGCAACGGAGGTTGGTTCAACAAGGCTACCGGCCAAGAACAAATTATCTCCTTGGTAGTTTCTCTCAAGTTCTCTTAAACTCCATAGGTACTTTGCATCGGATATCACGTATTTTGCAAAAGCGCCGTCGATATCAAAGCCAATTTCATGAAGATTTTCACAATGGTTTGGATATCCATCTGCACAAGGTCTGCAATGTCCACACCAAAACATCTCTTCAGAAGTCACTGGTTCACCCGGTTCGAACCTTTTGTTTGTTCTTCTGTTTATTGCCTCAGGTCCGGCATCAACAACTATTCCAGAAAATTCATGCCCAAGCGTCACTGGAAATCCCGTCAAACCTGGATAGAGCATATAACCATCTTGATCTGCTTGCGCCATGTGAACATCGCTGCCACAGATTCCGCAAGCTTTTACCTGAATCAGTACTTCCGTTGGCCTTTTAATTTTAGGTTCTAAAACTTCTTCAACAACGACCTGTGGATAACGCCATACCTTGCTACCAAGCCAACAAACCTTTCCTTCAATGTCCTTAGGACCAAGCTTGAAGCCTTGTCTTGGTTCCCATTTCGCATGTAATCTTACGGCCTTCATCTTCATCCCTCCTGTACATTCTCTACCATAATAAGTCTACCTATGGTTAACAAGATAGACAAATTTGAAAATTGTCATTCAAAAGAGTTTATGTCAATTTATCATTTTCTTGCTCGTTCTTTTTTCACTTTTCTCATTCTTTCATGTACTTTTGTATGGTTTCGAATTTGACTTTCGTAACTCAAACTGATAGGATTCAGATGGAGGGGAAGATTTT
>JBKBIU010000251.1:0-2477 GCA_046294065.1 Pseudothermotoga sp. | reverse complement strand
GGGAGGCTCGTCGTGTTGCGATCGCATCGGCAATAGCCCATGAGCCCTTTTTCTTGATACTCGATGAACCATTTGTAGGTTTAGATAAACGTGGAAAAGATTGTCTAACATCGATTTTAAAAAAATGGAAAGACACTCAAAGGGCCGTGATAATAGTTTCCCACCAACGAAAGTACTTGACTAACCTTGCTGATAAAATATTCAAGCTTGAAGCGGGCAAACTTTTGAATGCTGATTCTCTTTGATTGAAAATACAACAACATTTCGTTTTATCAAGCTCTTGACATGGATCGTAATTCTTTCACAAATAAGAAGGCGTGTCTTAGTGCTTGTGAATTTTTAAATGAGTTCAATGAGATCTAGTAGTGTTTGTTGACCATTCTAACAGTAAATTCATTTATTCTCATAAAGATGACAGGCTACGGTATGCATTGAAGCTATTTCTTTTAGTTGTGGCTCAATCTCGCCGCATATCTTCATTGCATATGGGCATCTTGTCACGAACCGACAGCCTTGTGGTGGGTTTATAGGACTTGGCACATCTCCTTTCAGAACCATTTTCTGCCGTTTCATTTTTGGATTGGGTACAGGTACTGCCGAAATCAACGCCTTTGTATAGGGGTGCAATGGATTGGAATAAAGCTCTTCACCTTCAGCCACTTCGACCATCTTTCCAAGGTACATGACACCAATTCTATGAGATATATACTTGACGACATTCAATGCATGAGATATGAACAAGTAAGCCACACCCAGTTTTTGTTGTAGATTTTCGAGCAATTTCAGTATCTGACTTTGTATCGAAACATCCAGTGCCGATACTGGTTCGTCACAGACTATCAAATCAGGTTCAGTCGAAAGAGCCCTCGCTATGCAAATCCTCTGTCTCTGACCCCCAGAGAATTCGTGAGGGTATCTGTTGATGTGTTCTGGCGTGAGGCCAACCATATCGAGTAATTCTTTCACCTTCTTTTCAAGGTCTCTCGAACTGATAATCCTGTGATAGACCATTGCCTCACCTACAATGTCTTTTATCGTCAACCTTGGATTCAATGAGCTATAAGGGTCTTGAAAGATAATCTGCATCTTTGGACGGAGTTTTCTCAACTCTTTTTCTTTCATGTTTGTTATATCTATACCTTTGAAGATGACTTTACCGCTTGTTGGTTGCACCAGTCTCAAGACACACCTACCAACGGTTGTTTTTCCACAGCCACTTTCTCCTACAAGACCAAAGGTTTCACCTTTTTCAATGTGGAAAGTCACACCATCAACGGCTTTTACATCTGCGATGTTTTTCTGAAAAATGCCACCCTTTACAGGGAAGTACTTGACAAGATCTTTTACTTCAACTATGTTGGTGGTCATCCTTTCACTCCTCTGGGGTAGAACCTCTTAAAAAACATCTGATCCTCCTGCTCGAGTTAATGGTTACCAACGCCGGTGTTTTCTGACTACAGATAGGAACAGCCTCACTGCACCTTGGATGAAATCGACATCCGGGAGGCAGTTCGATGGCATTAGGAACATTGCCTTCAATAGTGTGAAGCGGCTGTTTTCCCAGTTCGAGTTTGGGTATCGACTTGAGTAAACCGATCGTATACGGGTGCAATGGATTGTCGAACAAATCTATACAAGGAGCCTCTTCAACTATCTGACCGGCATACATTACAAGAACTCTGCTACACATTTCTGATATCACACCAAGGTCATGTGTAATCAATAGAACGCTCATCCCAAATCTTTCTTTGAGTTGTGTTACCAGATCGAGTATTTGAGCTTGAACTGTCACATCAAGCGCTGTCGTCGGTTCATCTGCTATCAAAAGTTTTGGGTTACACGATAAAGCCATCGCTATCATTGCCCTTTGCCTCATTCCACCCGACATCTGATGAGGGTAATCATTATAACGTTTTTCAGGATTTGGAATACCAACAATCTTTAGCATCTCGATAGCCTTTTTCTTTGCCTCATCTTTAGTAACGTTCTGATGCACAACAATTGCTTCAGTTATTTGCTTGCCGACCGTTATCACTGGATTGAGAGATGTCATTGGTTCCTGAAAGATCATAGACAGTACGTTACCTCGAATCCGTCTCATCTCGTTCTCTGGTCTTTCAAGTAGATTGACACCATCAAAGATGATCTTACCTGATGTGATCTTTGCTGGTGGCATTGGTAATAGCCTCATTATCGCAAGTGAGGTTACAGATTTTCCACAACCAGATTCACCAACCAAGCCAAGAACCTCTTCCTTTCCTATTGAAAAAGTCACATGATCAACTGCATTTACTATTCCTTCGCTTGTGAAGAACTTTACAGAGAGATCTTCGACCTCAAGTATCCTTTGATTCATTTACTCACCACCGTGAAGAATTCTTCGCGCACCGATATATTTTTTATCAAGACTCTCTGAATAATCAGGACTGGCCGGATCAAAACTGTTGATCGACACGCCGTTACTCCCAGAATGAATG
>JBKBIU010000250.1:0-2485 GCA_046294065.1 Pseudothermotoga sp. | reverse complement strand
ATGATTGGTTGCATCCACGGTTCGAGCTTTTCTTCCAAGGAACCTGGCAGATACCCAACGTCCTTACCCATTGGAATCAGCGCACGTGTAACTATAATTCTTTTGTATTTTCTCTCTTTTACAGTTTTTTCAAGGGCACATGCAAGTGCTATCAATGTCTTACCGGTCCCTGCTATTCCAACGAGCGTTACCAAATTCACACTATCATCGAGCAGGGCATCCATTGCAAAGAGCTGTTGTTCATTCAAAGGGCTTATTCCCCAAACGATTGTAGATTGATCCATCGAAAGTCCTAATGCGGACTTGTTCTTTACTTTGAAATACCCATTGATCGCTTTTATGTACTCATTTTCTCTGGCATCAATCGTTTGACCTTCTTCAATCTGCTGATTCAATTCAGTATATCCTGTAGGTAAAGATGCAAGGTCTGACCTGTCTGTTAAGTAATCTTGGGCCAAGATACCCAGTGCCGATGCCTTTACTCTAAGGCTTATGTCTTTACTAACAAGAATCGTTGGTATCGACGAAGTTCGCCCCAGCCTCAAGACATAGGCTAAGATCCAGTTATCAACGTATTTCTCAAAGAGAAACTCTGGTGCTTCTCTACGACCATCTGTTATCGTCATCACGCTTATGGATCCACCATTTGGCAGTTTTATGCCCTTTGAAAGATCACCCATCGTCCTGAGCTTGTCTAATTCTCTTATGATCTCTCTTGAAGATCTACCAACAGAATCAGATCTTCTTTTTAGTTTGTCCAACTCTTCCAATACGGGCAAAGGTAATACAATATTGTTGTCTTCAAAAGAATAAATAGCCTGAGGATCGTGTACCAAAACGTTGGTATCAAGAACGAAGTTTTTTACCATTCCTGCCCCCTCCAAACGTGAAGAAGCTCTGAAATTTGAGGTTCAGTAAGCTGATGTAACATCTTTATAAATATCCTGGCAGTAACAAGTGCATCATCTAGAGCCCTGTGCGTTGGTTTTTCATATCCAAACCTTTGCGCGAGCCAATTGAGAGTTTTTTCCTCTCCAAACAAAACCTTTGACATTTCACGTGTATCTATGTAGTTAATCGTGGGAGGAAAAACCCCTATTTCCTTGGCTGAGATATCTACAAAGGTCAAGTCGAACTCAGCTTTGTGAAAGACCATTATGGACTTCTTCGTGAAGGTTCTCATCTTCTCAAACACTTCGTCAATCGTAGGTGCATTCTCTATATCTTGGTTGCTTATCTTATGGACCCTTTCAATGACAGCCGGTATTTTTATCTTTGGATTGACTAACGAATTGTATATGGATCTGTACAGAATCTTCTTTTTATATACAGGTACTATGGCAATTTCGATGATTCTGTCTCCACCTAAAGGGTCGGTACCAGTTGTCTCTGTATCCATCACACAAAAGAGGCTATCATGCAAAGCCAATTTTATCTTCCTTTCAAATGTACATCAATCTGTGGAAATGGAATGGTGATTTCTTGTGTCTCGAATTCTTTTTTGATCCTTTCTGCAAGTGCATTTACGGCGTCAAAATAGTTCTCTCTTTTGACCCAAAAAAGCACGTCAAAATCAATTGAAGAACTGCTAAAACCACTGAAAGCTACGAAATTGCTGACACCTTGTTTTTCAACCAATGGTTCATCGTCGATGCATTTTCTAAGTACTCCGAGCACCTTTGATAGATCTGAATTGTATGAAACTGAAACCTTCATTGAAACCCTTCTGACAGGTCCTGGCCAATAATTTGTTACCTTTTGACTCCACACTTGCCTGTTGGGAATGATGACACTCTTTCCGTCGAAAGTTTTCAAAACGGTATGATTGTAGTTGACTACTTCCACTATACCAGCTGTACCATCTATTTCTATGACATCTCCTTCTTTCAACTTCCGTGTGAGAAGTACCAAGATTCCAGACATGAAGTTCGACAAAGGCTCCTGAAAGGCTAGACCAACTATGAAACCAGTAACACCAAAAGCCGTTAAATAAGGCAGAAGACTTATATGCCAAATATTCAACAATACCATCAAGGCTATCAATGCTACTATTGTGCCAAGAATAAGCCTGACGGTGTTCTTCATCTTGAATTCTTTACCAAGTTTTTCAGTGCTCTTGATTATGATCCCATACAAAACACGATAAACAACATAGCCAACCACAATCAGCACCGCAGACTGAATAATTTGTATGATGAACAACTTAGACAACTTTAATCCTCCTCCCCTGTTCAAATCATGGATCTTTTAGGAAATTCAAAAGCCTTTAAATCGAGCAGTCCCGATTCGAGTTATCATCTGAGATTATTTTCTTAAGTTCAATGTATTTCTTCCAGATCTGAAAGCCCAACTTTCCGTAAAAAGCTACAAGATTTGTCCAGTCAATTACTATATTTCTTACTCCCCTCCGATTCAGAAAATACATGCCTGCCTGGACAATGGCTAAACCGTATCCTTTTCCTCTCTCATGTGGATCTATGCCTAA
>JBKBIU010000016.1:0-13600 GCA_046294065.1 Pseudothermotoga sp. | reverse complement strand
AAAAATCCCTGCAATGGATTTGCCAGAAAATACACTTGTGGAACGTTCATCACTTGAACAAGTGCAATAATCAACTGAAGGGGAAGCTTGGTTTTATATGATAGCTGTTCTATATCATCAAAGATGCCAAAGAGAAAGGCAAGGCATATGAGAAGCGCAACCTGTGGTTGATTCATCGTAACAAGCAAAGCAACAAAAATGGCTGTTCCGCCAGTCAAGGGTATAGGCGTTTTATGTATCTTTCTTGCGCTTGGCATATCGGCTGGGAATTTCTGTGGAAAGAATCTTACAAACAGTAGGCTTAAGCAGAAACTTACTATGAAACTCATCTGTGACCCCTCATAATGATCTCAGAAAGTCATAGATTTTCTGAGCCACTCGATCTGGTTCGTTTGCAGCCATTTGTGCAATTTGATCTATAGTTCGGCATATAGTCTCGTAATCAATAGACTTTTTATTTTTCGCTATCATCACCTTTGGATGAGACGTGGGTAATACGACTTCATCTTGGTAAAAGAGCTCCTCTGTAATTTTCTCACCATTTCTTATTCCTGTATAAACTATCTTTATATCCTGATCTGGTACAAGGCCGTGTAAGACTATCAAAGTTCTTGCAAGTTCATCTATGGAAACAGGTTTACCCATATCCAGTACGAACAAATCTTTGTTCGTTCCCAAACTCATGGCTTGCAATATGAGTGATACGGCCTCGGATATGCTCATGAAATATCTTGTCATCTTCGGATCGGTGACAGTCAGTGGACCTCCTCTCTCAATTTGTGCCTTGAACTTTGGTATAACACTCCCTCTGCTACCTATTACATTGCCAAATCTAACGATCACAAAACTCGTACTGCACTCACAATTCATGGAAAGAAGTAACAGCTCAGCCAATCTCTTAGTTGCACCCATCACAGATGATGGATTCACAGCTTTGTCGGTTGAAACAAATACCATTTTTTCCGTTCCGTACTTGCAACATAGTTTGGCAACCGTTTTGGTTCCAATCACGTTTACCTTTACAGCTTCATATGGATTTTCCTCCATCAATGGCACATGCTTATGGGCTGCAGCGTGAAAAACTATTTGCGGTTGGATCGATTTAAAGACTTGTTCCATCCTGATTGAATCAGAGACATCAGCTATAACACGTTCCCTGGGAATATTTGGATGACTCATTGATAGTTCTTCATCTATTTGATATATACTGTTCTCGCCTTTGCCAAGTAGCACAAGTAGGGACGGCTCAAGGTTTGCAAGTTGTCTGCATAGTTCGCTGCCTATACTTCCACCGGCACCAGTCACCAATATCCTTTTTCCTTCGATGAAAGATCTTATCGTCTGCAAATCTACCTTCGTTTCCTCTCTACCAAGCAAATCTTCCAATGTCAATTCTCTCAAATAACCTACCTTTGCTTGCCTGTCTGTCAATTCATATATTCCGGGAAGAGTGCGAATCTTTACAGTCTTTGGATCAATTGAGGAAACGATCCTCCTCATCTGTTGCGCACTTGCTGATGGGATTGCTATGATAACTTCGTCGACTTTCAGAAACTGAATAACATCTTTGGCACGTTCGATTGGGCCAAAGATCGGCACACCATGGATCTTTCTACCTATCTTTCTTGGAGAATCATCTAAGAAACCCACGACCTTTCCGAGATTTGGCCTGTGTTCAAAATCTTCGAGCAACATCGTGCCTGCATCGCCAGCACCTACTATGAGCACTCTCTTTTTACCAGATGGTTGTACGCTGTTGAGCCACTGCCAGAAAAAACGACTTGCCATCAAAAGCATCGCTGAGCCAAGAAAGGTCATCATGCCAACGGATCGAGGCATGACAATGGATCTCACCAGATAAAAGAACAGAATAGACAACAAATAAGCTAAAACTGATCCTCGAATTAGAACAATCATATCTTTGAAAGATGCGTATAACCAAACGATGTTGTAAGTACCATTGGCCATATAAACAACCATGGCTATCAGACAATAAATTGGTATACTGGGAAAATACTTCACAAGCTCTGACCAGTCGAAACCAAGCCTAACAAACAATGCTACAACTCCAGCAAAGAAAGTCAGAGCAACATCCAAAGCAAAAAGAATAAGTTTTCTCAATATTTCACCACCTTGTAGTCAATCGCGCCCCGGCCCTGGGGACAATATCGTACTTCTTGAGAATCTGACGAACATCTTCAGTCACGTAAACTCTCACTATTTGTACTAAGTTGTTTGCCATCAACTGATATGCTGGATAATCTCTGAGAAACTCCTCTAAAGAAAAGATGTCATCCTTTGAAGAATCATAAAGATATACATTGCTTCTGAGAAACTCGTCGGGGTGGACAAGCGAGAGTTTATAGGGTGTGTCCGTTTTGAAGATTTCTTCAAAATCATCCAGAATTTTTCTGAGTTCCTTTCTATCTTCTGCTGGAATCTGAGAAGATTCAGAGAGGTTTTCTAACCTCAATCTGATCTTTTGAAGTGTATCTGCTACGACACCTTTGCTCATAATCGATGGATCAATACCGACAGTAGAGAAAGTGATCTCAGCGATCAGTTTCCACAGATCTCTTTTCTCAAAACGTCTCAGTAATTTATACGCTTCTACTAAGTAATATTCATCTTCTTCCAAGTCAACCTTTCCATCTAGGAGATCTCCTTCACTGGCCTTGTACTTTTCTAATATATTTTCGAAGTGGAATTTTATTTGTGCAAAGATGAATTGATCTGTCAAGTCGAGAAATTTTTCAAGATCGCTCACTTTTTGGGCAAGTTTAAGCGGTCTGTAAATCAATGAGAGCATCTGCTGAATCATTAAATCCGCTGCTCTTGATGTCTTATGAAAATATACATTTTTATACATCATGAATCTACCAAAAAGGCTTGTATAGATCTGATCAAGTACTTTGGCGTGGTAACAAAGAATTTTTTGACCATTCTTCTCTTTGATGAAAGAGTTCCTTATAATTCTGTCAACAGCTCCCATTCCAAAATGAGTAGTACCACTGTAGTAAGAATCACGCAAAAGAAAATCAAGTCTGTCAGCACCTAGAGGGCCTTGAACAATGTTGTACTCAACAGTTCCTGACTGTTCCCCTTGGAAAACTTCATCAACAAGATGCATCAATGTTAAAAAAACGTCTTCATTGATCTTATCAACCTTCAATGTTTCTGAAAGATCCTCACATATAGCCAGTTTCATTCTTGTATCAGATATTCTTTCATAGGATTTCATCATCTCGTAAGGCATTAGTTCTAGCAAGATTCTCTTTCTGTATTCATCATGACCGTCCTCGAGTCCCATTTTCGCGTACACAACATCATCAAACTGATGGCTGAAAGGACCATGGCCTATATCATGTAACAGACCTGCGAGTCGAACGATTCTCCTCTTTGATGGGTCTTCAAAAAGTCTTGATCCATAAAGACCGCAGATGTGCATTACTCCCAAAGAATGAGCAAATCTGTTGTGAGTGGCTCCGGGGTAAACAAGCTCGGCCCCTACAAGTTGAGAAAGATATCTCAACCTCTGTACAGGCCTTGTATCAATTGCTAGGATCTCTAAAGGATATAAGAAAATCTCTGAGTGTATAGGGTCTCGTGATACTTTGTAATACAAGAAAGATCACCTCTCTCAAACTCTCAAAAGATTATACTATATACGGGAAATTGCCAAATCTGCTAAAGAGATTTAAATGCGACATATGAAAATTCACAATCTTTTTCTATCTGATTCATCGAGAAAAATATTCCCCAGCAATTGTTTAGACTCAGTCGTTATAGTATAATCTTTGAGTCAAAAAACGGGAGGTCAAATGTACGCCATCGTAAAGTACAAGAAATACGGTTTCATGAGATTCTTATCGGCAATAGAAACAGCAAATCTTATCGAGAGAAATATCCGTCGATCTGGCATACCTATCACACTAAGCAAAGGGTTTCACCAGAAAATAAGAATCTCGTATCTTGATCCAATGCCAACTGGTGTTGTAAACCTTGCGTTGTATGTCAGAATTGAGTTACAATATATGCACGAAGGTGTTCTGAAAAAATTGAGAAAAAGTTCCATGCAAGGGTTGTATCCTTCAAGTCTTTGGTGGACAGACCTGAACCTCAACAGAGTTGTCACAGGCTATGCATTTAGGGTATTAATCCCAAAGACTTGTGTCGATCTTTCCCGATATGATCCTAATGCGAAAATAGAAGTGCCAGAGAAATCAAAATTTGGCACAGTTGGAGATTTTTTTGAAAATATAGAATTTAACTTCCAAGGTGAATTTATTATGATAAGATATTCACAGCGAAAAGACAAACTACTCCGATCGAGGTATTTGTATGAGCCGATCTTAACGGGAAAAGATTGTTTCGTACTGACACAGTGCACAGAAGCTCTTTGTAACGGTAGAAAACTCCCGGAACTTTTGGAGGAGACAGCATGGGCTATAGAGTGTTAGTCGTTGATGACTCGGAGGTTTTGAGAAAAATAGTGAGTTTCAATCTTGTGAAGGAAGGATACTCTGTTGATGAAGCAAGGGACGGAAAGGAA
This sequence comes from Pseudothermotoga sp., assembly GCA_046294065.1. Classification (GTDB taxonomy): domain Bacteria; phylum Thermotogota; class Thermotogae; order Thermotogales; family DSM-5069; genus Pseudothermotoga_B. The sequence goes on along the minus strand of JBKBIU010000016.1, from coordinate 9,048 downwards.
GCCCTTGAGAAATTGCAGCAAGCTAAACCAGACCTTGTGATACTAGATATAATGATGCCCTATGTTGATGGCTTCGAGGTTCTCAGAAGAATGAGGAAAGATCCTATTCTTGCTGATGTACCTGTGATAATGTTGACTGCTAAGGGTGGTGAAGATGATCCAAAAACAGCCCTTGAACTTGGCGCAAATAGTTTCCTAACAAAACCTTTCAGCCCATTGAAACTGCTTGAGGAAGTTCGTAGGGTGATACAGCGTGGAACATGAAATCAAACAAGTCTACGAAAAAATCTCCAAAGCCACTAATCTTCCACCATATCAAGGCATGGCAAGTTTGAAAGATATAGTCATAGCCGTTGACAAAATTTTATCGGAACTGAACGAACGTCGAAAAGATTATACAAAACTGCTTGAAGAACACATTGAAGAGCTCTCAAAGACCTATCAAGAAATATCCACTCTTTTTGAACTGAATAACATCTTCACAAACGTAGTCGACCCATCTGAGGCCCCTGAGCCGCTTGTCGAGTTGCTCCGACAGACTATACCATTCTCAGGAATCTCTATCGAACTGAATGTTGCTGATAGGCATATTCATCACGAGAAAATCTTCAAAATGAACGATGAAGCTTTCCAGAGCGCAAAACAACTGATAAGTACAAAAGATGATAACGTAATTTTGATAGAACCGGATCATAATTATTGCGTTCGGAATCTGTTGTCTGTTCCAGTAAAAAGTGGTAAATCTCTCTGGGGAAGGATCACACTGATCGAAAGGACACCAGATATCTTCACGGCAGCCGACAGAAAGATTCTTGAGGCAGCTGCTCAGCAACTGTCGGCTGTGTGTGAAAGGTATGTAAGATTGAAACGAGAAGTAGAAAGAGAAAGACTAAGAGAACAGCTTGAAATAGCCAGGCAAATACAGATGAGGCTTTTTCCAAGGAAGCTACCGAATTTAAGCTATGTTGAGATCAGCGCCGATACAATTCCCGCGATCCAAGTTGGAGGAGACTATTATGATATCTTGATCAGAGAAGGACGGGTATTTATTACCGTTGCCGACGTATCAGGGAAGGGTATACCAGCGGCTTTGATGATGACATCTTTACGCAGTGCCTTGAGAACCCTTTCAAACAGCATTGACAGTGTATCGAAACTTGCCGAACTGTTGAACAATGTTCTTTGTGATGATCTTGAGGAGGACAGGTTTGTAACCATGGTTATGCTGTGCTTACACTGTGATGGTACGCTTCAGATCGTGAATGCTGGGCATAATCCTGTGCTGTTTGTCAATGAGGATGGTTTGAACACCCTGGAGGCACAAAGTTTACCACTTGGAATAATGAAGGATATAGATTACAGAGTGTTGGAGATGAAAATGAAACCAGGTGATATTCTTGTTGCTTATACAGATGGTGTGATTGAAAGCCGTGACATAGATGGTAATGAGTATGGACTGGAAAGATTGTGTAAGCTGATCCTTCAATCGAGGCATGACAATGTTGCTCAAATTTTGGAAAACCTGAAGAAAGACCTCGATGATTTTTCTAACCAGACCCAAAGACATGACGATACGACGATAACAGTGATAAAATATCTTGGAGAAAATTTTTCTTAGGAGGGAAGAAGATGTCTGGTCATAACAAATGGGCAAATATCAAACATCGAAAGATGGCACAAGATGCAAAGCGTTCTCAGATGTTCACAAAACTGATCAGGGAACTGATCGTTGCTGCGCGGGAAGGCGGCGGCGACCCAGACATGAATCCAAGACTGAGAACGGCAATCGAAAAGGCCAAAGAAGCAAACATGCCTAAGGACAACATCGAAAAAGCTATTAAGCGTGGCACAGGTGAACTGGAAGGAGTAGATTATCAGGAAATCATCTACGAAGCTTACGGCCCTACAGGCGTGGCATTGTATATCAGAGCCCTGACAGATAACAAGAACAGGACGGCTCAGGAACTAAGACATGTCTTGAGCAGACATGGAGGAAGCCTCGCTGACCTTGGGGCAGTCAGCTGGATCTTCGAACGAAAGGGAATCATCAATGTACCACGTGATCAGGTGGCAAATGTTGAAGAAGTAGTTATGTTAGCAATTGACGCAGGTGCTGAAGATATCAACGACCAAGATGATCCAATAAGGATAGTCACATCAACAGAGAGTCTCACATCAGTCAAAGAAGCACTCGAGAAAAATGGCTATAAAGTCGATGCAAACATATCTTACGTTCCTAAGAACACCGTCCAAGTCACTGGAAAAGATGCTGAAAGAATCCTGACTTTGCTGAACGCACTTGAAGACATGGACGACGTGCAAGATGTGTATTCCAATTTCGAGATGGACGATGCCGAGATGGAGGCACTGCTTTCACAAATGAATCAATGAAGGGTATACTGTTTCTATTGATAATAATGCCGGTTTATCTTTTAGCTGCCGTGGTTAACCTTGATTTTGCCGTTGGCAGCTATTCTTGGTTTGGTCTATCAATAACCCCACAAGTTCAATTTTGGCGTGTTCAAGCCGATCTTGCATTTACGTTAGGACTTGTTGTTGATGGATCAGGACTCAAAGTTGCGCCTATCTACGAACCCTTTGACAACTTAAAATATCTCTCACTGGATCTTGATGACGGTGGAGCAAAATACGTCGTACCTTACAATGGCTGGTTAACTTATAGCAATGTTGAATACGAGACTCATACATTGAGTTTGTGGGGACTCAACGGTTCTGTTGGATTCGTTATACAGAAAAACTACGCCTTGTTCTTTAAAGTCCCATATTTTTCTATCTGTGTTGATAGCAATTCTGGTTACCATATGGGTGTGCCGGTGAGGTTTGGTGATCTACAGATAGAACCCTTTGTATCTAATTATGGCTATGGAGTAGGTCTTTCTTTAAATGAAATCTCCGGTTTTTTTATACCAAACATGGGTTTGAGAATTAGTCTCGTGTTGAATAGATTGTTTTTCTTTGGTCAGTATCTTGGAGGCAAAACTAACATTGGATTCGGCTGGTTCAACAAAGATGAGTGGATCTTGATAACGAGTGAATCGCTCGACGTGCGAAAAGAGATAGGTAAAATTCATCTGACACTTTATATCGAGAAGGAGCGGTGGTATGCAGGACTTTCTTTCCCAGTTTTCTGGTGAACTGCCCATGGAGGATTTTCAGTGGTTTATCAAAGAAGTACACAGGTATTTTGGATTAGATCTGTCTGGCTATAAACCTCATAGAGTTAAACGAAGGATAGAAATACTCATAAAAAAGTACAGATTACCTTCCTTTCAAGAGTATCTGAAATTTCTACTTTCCAATCCATCAGCTAAGGAAGAATTCCTTGACAAACTCACAATAAACGTGACGGAGTTCTTCAGAAACCCTGAAAAATGGTGGGAACTCCGCGATAAATACCTACCGGAGTTACTTAGTTCGAGTAGAGGAAAGTTTAAAGCATGGAGTGCTGGTTGCGCAAGTGGTGAGGAACCATATTCCTTGGCCATCTTGCTTGAGGAGTTGAAAGCCCCCTTAGGTGCATCCATACTCGCAACAGATCTGGATGAAAGGGCATTGGAAGAAGCAAGAGAGGGTCTGTATGAACCAAGATCCATGGTGAGTACACCGAAACTCTACCTTGACAAGTATTTTGAATTGGTCGATGGTAGTTACAGAATAAAAGATTTTGTCAGAAAAAGGATTGAATTTAGAAAGCACAACATGCTTCAGGATCCTTTTCCAACTTCACTCGATCTGATCATCTGCAGAAATGTAGTGATATACTTCGAAGCAGCCGCGAAGGATCAGCTTTACAGGAATTTTGTGAAGGCACTGAGACTCGGTGGTGTGTTGTTCGTTGGAAGTACAGAGAGGATTTTCGATTACGCTGAAATCGGTTTGAAGATAGCTAGTCCTTTCTTCTATCAAAGGGTGAAATGACGTGTTTTGGGTGGCATTCGTGGTCTTAATAGATCAGTTTTTAAAGATGCTGGTGGAAAAGTTCCTATATCAGCCATTTTTTGTTATCCCAGGCATCCTATGGTTCACTTATACTAGAAACACCGGCATAGTCTTTGGCTTATTTTCCAGAGCACCTTGGGTACTGTGGGTAACCTTTGGTGTGACACTCACACTTTCCTTCGTGTCTCGTTTTGTCAAAGGACCATCTCTTGCGAAGGTTGGTTTACAAATGATAGTTGGTGGAGCAATTGGAAATATCATCGACAGATTAAGGTTTGGATACGTTGTTGATTTCATAAATTTGAGATATTTCCCTGCTATCTTCAATATTGCTGATCTCTTTATAACAGTTGGTGGCGCACTGATCTTACTTAGTTTGGTGATTGGAGAGAAGAGTCTTGGAGATAAAGGTGAGCAAAGGTGAGCAGGGACGAAGACTCGATCTTTATCTTTTGCAGAAGATTCCCTCTAAAATATCGAGAAATTTTGTACAGAAAGCCATAAAAGAAGGAAAGATAACAGTCAACGGTAAGCCACAGAAACCGAGCTATCTTGTGAAAGTAAAAGATGTGATATTCGTGCCAAACGCTGAACCCGTCATGACTCCTTCCATTGAACCAGAGCCAATAGATCTTGAGATACTCTATGAAGACCATGATCTGATTGTGATAAACAAACCCGCTGGCATGATAGTTCATCCCATTCCTTCGCACATGAGCGGGACAGTTGTAAATGCATTACTCTATCACTGTAAAGACCTTCAAGGGATTGGTGGAGAACTCAGACCCGGTATTGTTCATAGATTAGACAAGGATACGTCGGGAGTCATGGTGGTGGCAAAAAACGATTTGGCTCACAGAATTCTTTCACAACAGTTCAAAGATAGAAAGATTTCCAAATTGTATCTGGCACTGGTTCGAGGCAGGGTAGATACACAGCAGGGAGAGATCAAGGTGTCTCTGGCACGCCATCCTGTTTTGAGAACAAAGATGTCTGTCAACGATGCCGGCAGGGTCGCAATAACATCGTACAGGGTTGTGAAGCATTTTGGTGATATGGCATCCTTGGTTGCAGTCTATCCCAAGACAGGTCGTACTCATCAGATAAGGGTACACATGAAATACATTGGTCATCCGATTTTAGGAGATAAACTCTACGGCAATTCTCATGGAGCGTCTCGACAAATGTTGCACGCGGCAAAACTTGGATTTTACCACCCAAGAACCGATGAATGGCTCACTTTTGTAGCCCCCTTACCTGATGATTTTAAAAGTCTCATCGTCGAACTGAACTCTCAGGTAGTGAGAAATACATGATACCAGCTATCGTTACTCCATATTCTTTTGAAGGTTCCATATTAAAAATTGAACAAGCCATAGATAAGGCATACAGTTATGGCCTTAGGTCCTTATTAGTTGCCGATCAAAATTTTCACAGTGCTGTGATCTTTAATGATCTTTGTAGAAAAAAAGGATTGATAGCGGTACATGGGTTGAAAATCGGCGAAAAGATATTCTACGCGAGAAATCGCAAGGAATTCGATGAGCTTGTTGATGCATACAACAAAAGAATAGAACCTCAACTGAATTCATTGAATGTGGATTCGGTGAAATTGATTTATTATCTTGAGAATTCTCATCGCGAAGCATACGAAACTATGTGTCAGTTGCTTTCCGCTCCCAGTAAAGTTGGGTCTTCCTTTGAAGGAAGATTTCAAGATGTGGCAGCATTGTTCAATTGTGAAATGTACGATCTGCAAGTGAACGTAAAACTCCCCCAGCCACAAAAGCCCTGGTTGAGAGAATTCCTCGATGAGGTGGCACCAAGGTATAAGGAAAGGTTCAAAAAGGAGGTCGAAGTGATCGAAAAACTTGGCTTTGAGTCATACTTTTACACTGTGAAAAGAATTGTGGATAGTGCAAAGTCTCTGGGTATATATGTCGGACCTGGTCGTGGCAGTGCGGTGGGGTCTGTTGCTTCCTATGTTCTTGGGATTACGAGAATAGATCCATTAGAGTACGATCTACTGTTCGAAAGGTTTCTAAATGAATATCGCCAAGAACCACCAGACATAGACATAGACGTAGAAGATGAAAAACGTAGTTTACTCATTGAGAAGCTTTCTGAACAGTTCGCCTTTGTCGCACAGATCTCAACCTTTTCAACTTTGTCTCACAAGTTGTTGCAGAATGAATTAAAAAGATTGAGAATAAATTTGAAATCAAGAATAATGGATCTGCTAAATGGCTTACCTCTTCACAGAAGCACACATGCAGCCGGTATTGTCATAGCAGATTCAGCCGTGTCCTTACCAATCGTTCCAGATACAAAGCCATTTTTGCTGGAGTATGACATGGAATCTCTCAATAAAATAGGTGTAACAAAGATAGACATCTTAGGTTTGAAGACGTTGTCTTTGTTGTATAAATTGAAGAATTTGACAAATCTGAAAGAGATACCGATCGATGACCCTTTGGTTTACAAAGAAATCTCATCGGGCAGAACACATGGTATTTTCCAACTGGAACGTCTATCTGCACGAAGCCTTTGTAGACAGGTTAGACCAGTGAATATCAGGGAACTCTCTGATCTTCTCGCCATGAACAGACCAGGACCATTACTTGCCAGATTGAACAGTCTCTATGCTGAAAGAAAGCGTGGTTGTGGCGAATCAAATCACTTTTTTGAGGAAACCAATGGTGTAATGATATATCAAGAACAGTTGATGAAAATCGCTATCGATTTTGCTGGTATGACTCCCGCCGAATCAGACCTTTTCAGAAAAGCCGTATCACAGAAAGATAAGATTGCAATGAGAGACGTGGCAGAGCAATTCAGACAGAGAGCCATAGAAAAGGGATATGATAAGTCATTGATAGAACAAATAATCAATATCATACTCAAATTTTCTTCCTACTGCTTCAACAAATCCCATAGCATCGCTTACGCACATATAAGCTATGAACTTGCCTATATAAAACATCATTTTCCCAAAGAGTTCTTCACACTGTATCTCAAAGAACATTCCAACGACAAAGATAAGATCTTCTTTTCAGTCCAAGAATTACGTTCACTCGGTTTTCGAATAATCTGCCCATCGATCAATCCAGTTCAATTGAAAGATGATGAATTCCAAGTACCAATCGAAGTGATAGCTGGTGTAAGTAACTCTATCGTGAATGCCTGCACCACCAAAGGACCATTTTCAAGCATCGATGACTTTGCAAGAAAGATTTCTGTACCCATTTCAACACTCCAGAGACTGGTTTTTGCAGGGGCCTTTGATTGCATATATTCTACTCGTGAGGAATCTATAAGGGCCTTCAATGCATACCAAAAAGGATACGATCCATCCTTAATTGAGATATCTTCCATCTTTGGGACGCACTACGAGGAAAAAACTTTGAAACTAACTCGGAAGGATATTGCAGTATTTGAAGAACATGCATATGGATTTCCTATGACTCCTATGGATGTTAATTTCGAAAAATTCTTTGCCCCTTTAACCGAGGTATTCACCCGCGGCAGGGTTCTACCAGTAGCAGTGATGGTTCATTCGAATCTAGCCAGTGATGGTATTACCATAGTACGAATGAAAAGCAATTTACCCGATGGGGAATATTTGTGTATTATGAAACCAGACGGCTCAGTTGGGACATATCATGATCTGTCAAGAGCAAACTCAGTCATTTACGAACTAGAAGGCTGTTTTGACCAAACGGATTTTGAGCCTGCTTCAGAAAGAGAGATTGTAACAGTCAGGCTCCTCGGTAAGAAGGTATACATCAATTCAGCAAGGCCAATGATCGATGGTTACAACATAGATGTCGTGTATGATTGAGGCTGCAAAAGTGATTTCGTAAATCAATATCTCTAATGAACTATCATCAGTCATACTTTCATATTTTTTAGCGATGGCTCAATCACGAAGATATTCCGACGCTCTAAGAATAAAGAATCCTGCCTCGTAACAAAGGCTGTTATTCCCTATGAAGGTATCTGTTTTTCTCAAAGTTGGCTCTGAAGAGTCATTCTCTGTTCTAAGATGATGGAAAATGAGACTTGAGCAAAACTATTAAAGCATGGTAGAATTTCAGAGAAACCACAATGTGAATGCAACTGATTGCGAGGTGTTATTGTGAGAATCATCCTTGACTGTGATCCTGGTCATGATGATGCTTTTGCTATTTTGTTGGCAGTGGCTTCCAGAGAGATAGAGTTGCTGGGCGTTACAACCGTTGTAGGAAATTCCTACCTGGAAAATACAACAAGAAATGCGCGAACGGTTTTGGACCTTTTCGATATGGACATTCCCGTCTTTGCTGGATGTGAAAAACCGATTATCAGAGATATTATCGTGGCACCAGACATACATGGAAAATCAGGGCTTGAAGGTGCTAAACTCCCGCCAGCAAAGCGTCCCATTGAGAAGACTCACGCCGTTGATTTCATGGCACAGATGTTGGAGAAGTACTCAGACATCATTTTAGTTCCGACAGGTCCTCTAACAAATATCGCACTCTTTATGCTGCGTTATCCACGCCTTGTTAAGCGCATAAGCTCAATAGTCCTGATGGGTGGCGGAATCGCCTTTGGAAATGTTACACCCGTTGCTGAGTTCAATGTATTTGCCGATCCAGAAGCTGCCAAGATTGTACTCAGTTCCAATGTTCCTATTGTAATGGCACCATTAGATGTGACACACCAAGTTGTTGTTACGGAAAAGGAAATCTCAAAAATGAGGGAATTGGGCTTTAAATTTGATCTTCTCGCAGATCTCTTGGCTTTCTTCAAATCAACGTACAAGAAAGTTTTCAACATCGATGGTGTTCCATTGCACGACCCCTGCACTGTGATGTATTTACTGCATCCCGAAATATTTGAAGTCAAAGAATACCATGTCGATGTAGAAACAAGAGGTGAATTGACTTATGGTCAGACCGTTGTCGATATTTGGCACACTAGCAGCAAAATTCCCAATGCCAAGGTAATGTTGAAAACTGACAGGGAGAGATTTTTTAATATCTTCTTTGAAAAACTCAGCCAATTGAAGGGGGTTTGAGCTATGGTAGATCCCAGATATCATAT
>JBKBIU010000249.1:0-2517 GCA_046294065.1 Pseudothermotoga sp. | reverse complement strand
ATAAAATTGGGCAATATCATCGACAGAGATTTACCTTAGTCAACTGTCTATTTCACAGGTTTGAGAACTGTAATTGATCATTGCAATTGTGACTGAAAAAAATTTGACAAACCTTTTGATGTGTATTTAATCCCTCTTCTATCTGCTGATGACAAACAGTTCTTTCGCATTCTGCAAAAGTTTTAATGAAATACTTTGGGGGCTTTCATTGAGTATTTTTGAAATTTCTTCTACTACAAATCGTACGTAGGCAGGTTCATTTCTCTTTCCCCTGAACTGTTGTGGCGGCAAATATGGGCAATCAGTCTCTGTGACAATGTTTTCAGCACCAATCGCTCTGACAACATTTTTGAGCACGATGTTTTTTGGATATGTCAAAGGACCTCCAATTCCTATGAAACAGCCAAGTTCTATGAATTTGAGAGCCCAAGTGATGTCGGCAGAAAAGGCATGAACTACTCCACCAGCGATTGGAAGACCTATTTCAGAAAGTATTTGGTAGGCATCTTCGTAGGCATCTCTTATGTGAACAATCACAGGAAGATCGAGTTCTTTAGCAAGTAAAAGTTGTTCGCGAAAGACTCTTTTCTGGTCTTCTTTCGACGATAAGTTTCTATAATAATCCAGTCCCGTTTCTCCAATTGCTACAACCTTTGGATCTGCTGTTAGTTCTCTCAGTTTATGGATATAATCTTTTTCAACTTTACTCGCTTCATGGGGATGAACCCCCACAGAGCAAAAGATTTGACTGAACTTCTGTGCAAGTTTCAGTGATTGAATTGAGTCGTGAACATCTATTCCGACGTTGATCACAAAATCTATACCATCGGATGAGGATCTATTGATCAAAGATTGTAGATCACTTTTAAATTGTGGAAAGTGCAGATGGGCGTGTGTGTCAACTATCTTCATAGTTTTCCCCTCTCAAAAATGGTATATTTTTTTCGAAGGTATCACAATTTCATTTTAGCATAATATGAAGCTGGGGGCGGGTAATTCTTGGGCTGGATCAGAAAAAGGTGGCTTGCAGTTGTCTTGATGATTGTTCTTGGCTCTTTATCTCTCTGGCAAATGAAGAGTTTAAAGATAGGGGGGTATTTTAAGTCTCAGGTTTCAAGACAATCGTCCTATATTCAAACGGAGAGAGATATATCGAGATCTTTCGCAATAAAGGATCTTCTGCTGATAGCTACACCCTGTGAAGATAAAAACAAAGTCAGCGAGGTTGCAACGGTTGTGAGGAGTGTACAGGGTGTGTCTCTTGTAATAAATCCCTTTGAATTTCCATTCACCGTTGGGGGTAAAGCAGCATTTGCACAACAACTTGGACTTGTTGGTAAGTACAAAGGTAAAGATTATGCGATTTTGATAGCCATCATATCTTATCAACCAGAAAAGACTTCTTCTGAAATTTCACAGATCACTAAAAAATATGATACTGCGCTCTTTGGCAATTCCTTTGTTGCGGCAAAGGCTCTTGAATATATAGGTTTTATTTTAAAGTATATTTCGCCCATAGCGATCTGTGTCATATTTTTGATATTCTATATAACTCTGAGAAACTTTTGGGCAGCTCTTCTTTCTTTTCTCCCCAGTTTATTGGCAACCGTTTATATGCTTGGAATATATGGTGCTTTTGGCAAGATTATAACCCTTGAAAATGTTTTAATGCCGTTCATCACACTCGTTATGGGAAGTGCGGCTGGTCTTCATTATATGTCGCATTATTTGTCGATAAAGGATCCTAACTGTTTTGAAAGATCCTTCAGAGCACTCAAAGAGACATTTATGCCACTCTTGATGACCACTTCAACTACGGTCGTAGGCTTTCTTTCTTTGTGTTTCACCTCTTCTCCAGTGATGACGGAATTAGGTTTGTCTGGTGCATACGGTGTTGGAATGGCAGGTTTTGCTACCTTTGTTTTTCTTCCACCTATTGCAAGTTTTCTAAGATATGAAAGAAGGAAATTGTGGAAAGATGGAATAACAGATTATTTCATAAGGAATAGAAAGAAAAACCTAATAATTCTTGTTGGTACTTCGGTCTTGTTGTGCCTATTTGTTTTTCATGTCAAACAGGAGTTTCATGTGTTGATGTTCTTTAGGAAATCTTCCAAAGTCATGGAAGGTTCAAGGATTGTTGAAAGTATATCTCAGGTTAGTATTCCAGCGATGGTTAAGATCAACATGAATGTGGATCCACTGTCGAAACAAGGTATTGAAATCATGGAAAAAGTCAGGGAAAGTGCAATGAAGTATGCTCGACGTACACTTTCGGTTTTAGACATAAATGAGATGATTCCTCCATTGTTTAGAAATGTTGTTTCTCTTATCTTACCAGAAGGAACCTTCGTCAATCGTACAGATAAGAGTGCTTTGATGTTGGTTTTTTTGAAGGATCTTTCAAAGAAAACTCATTATGGCCTTGAAAATGCTTTGCAGTCTCTCTCGCTTGAAGGACTTAGACATGTTTCTGTCACCGGTGAGAATTACAAATACTTGCAGATGAACGATGAA
>JBKBIU010000248.1:0-2534 GCA_046294065.1 Pseudothermotoga sp. | reverse complement strand
CATCAACTGATATCGTATTTATAAACCAACGGGACAATTCCTTTTAAAATCTTGCGTCCTTTATAATGTCCATCTTCAAGTTCTCTTGTTTAATTAAATACGAAAGATGAAACTTTCTCTCGACTTGAACTGCTTCTATCATTTTTATCTCTGTCTCTATCAATACAATTTGTAGACTAACTTGTCAGTTTCTCTCAAGTCCTTTAGAGATAAAAAGTTGTCAAGGGAAATTTTAATAAAAACTGCGCTCATGTAGTTGGCAAAAGAAAGTTGCCACACTGGAACTATGGCAGGATGTAAAAAATGTAAGGTACAGTGACTTTGAACTTCACCTTGTACCGGTGAATTCTCCGTGGACCCTTTTGAGGAGTGATGGAATCTCCAATTTCTGAGGGCATTTGCTCAGACACTGGCCGCATTCCACACAAAAAGATGCCGATATCTTTTGACTTTCAAACCATTTGTATGTTCCCCTTGAATCTTCCATATTCTCGAACATAACAGCTTCATTGTACAATCTAAAGTTTGCAGGAATATCTACACCATTTGGACATGGCATACAGTAACCACACTCGGTACAATTTATCACTGCAAAAGATTCCAACGTTTTCTTTACCACCTGGATCACTTCAAGATCGTCTTGAGTCAAAGCATTTTCTATCAGCCAGTCTGCGATTTTGACATTTTCTTTCACTTGCTCCAAAGTACTCATCCCACTCAGGATGACCGATACTTGTGGAAAATTGCCAAGCCATCTTAAACTCCACTCCACCGCAGACCAACATTTTCCATTTCTATTGAGGATGTCCATGACTCTATCTGGAAGTTTTGCAAGTTTTCCACCCTTGAGAGGTTCCATTATCACAAGGGCTATGCCTTTGGATGAGGCGTAATTCAAACCTTTCAGACCAGCTTGATAGTTAATATCCATGTAATTCAGTTGAATCTGACAGAAATCCCAGCGATTGTATTCATCGATGATTTGTTTAAAGATCTGGTATTTATCATGAAAAGAAAACCCGGCAAATCTAATCTTTCCCTGTGCCTTTGCCTTTTCGAAGAACTGGGAAAACCCCAATGCCTTTATTTTCTGCCATCTTTCCCTATTGAGTGCGTGCATAAGGTACATATCAATATGATCGGTCTGGAGTCTTTCCAACTGTTCATCCAAAAATCTTTCAAAATCTTCATATCTTTCTACCCGCCAGACAGGCGACTTGGTAGCAAGAAAGACCTTCTCTCTGTAACCATCTTTCAAAGCCTGTCCAACTACTAACTCACTCTTTCCTCTATGATAAGGATACGCCGTATCAACGTAGTTCACACCGTGATCAATGGCGTATCTGATCATCTCAACTGCTTTTTCTTCATCAATTTGTGATTCATCGTTGTTCAAGATAGGCAATCTCATGGCACCAAACCCCAACACAGAGCAATTCACACCTGTCCTTCCAAACTTCCTATACTGCATCGATCTACCTCCTTGTGACTGCCGATTTTATTTCATATGATACCACACTGAAGCGACTGTAACATAGTCTGAAAAACAAAATTGGATATCACAAAGACTTCGAATCTGAAATTTGAAGGTTGAACTCAGAAGAATTGTTCTACTGAGAGTAGAAGTCATCCCTTGATGGTATATACCCAAAGCCTTTATGAAGGAAATGGAAAATCCCTTTTCTTTTCAAATTTCCTCTTGTACATCTGTAAATCTGCCTCCCTCAAGGCATCTTCAATACTCACAGTGCTATCTGTCATCCACTGTGAAAAACCATAGCTCAAGGAAATGTTTAGATTTGGAAAATCCTTGAATTTGACCCGTTCAAGAACGCTCTGAATTCTTTGAACAACTTGCTCTGCTTCTTGTATCTTTAGATCAAAGAACAAGATAACAAATTCGTCTCCCCCGATTCTGAATGCCAGGTCCTTTTTCCTTATCTCCCCCTGTAACTTTACAGATAAAGTCTTTAAAACTATATCACCCACATCATGACCGTATGAATCATTGACTTGTTTGAAAGAATCTATATCCAAAAAACATATTGAAAGATTGTCCCCTCTTTTTTGTATATCTTCAAGGCATTTTATCAAAAATCTTCTGTTGAAAAGACCAGTAAGAGGATCAAGAAAGATATCGAATTTGTATTTTTCAAGATCTTCCTTCAGGCGTTCATTTGTTAGATTTTGTGCTATTATTCGGTCTGTGACGTCCTCCCCTCAATGAATTGAGGGGCATCCTCAAGCGGATGCACACAGAGGTTTACCCTCGTGCTTCGGTTCAGCGACATCGTGCCATCCCAATCGGTATGACACGACCGCGGGCCGCGCCACACGGCCACTACTCCCCTTCACGGGAGATACCTCATATGCCTTCTCATAAATGTTCAACGCACCGTTTACGTCTGCCTGCGCTCTCCACCCGCAGGAACATACATACAGGCCCCGGTGTCTTCGGGCAGATGCCACAACCTTCCCGCACGCGTGGCAGGTAATGGACGTGCTCCTCTCATCTACATCGTCATGGGCTGTTA
>JBKBIU010000247.1:0-2535 GCA_046294065.1 Pseudothermotoga sp. | reverse complement strand
CCCCTTAGAACCTCCTCGGCAGTGAGTGAAAGATTGAAATTTCTCAACAGGAGTGTAAGTTGTGGAGATAATCTATCAGAATAGCGTGATCTGAGAAAACGAACATCCAAATAGGCAACATAGTAAATCTCATCGACAGCACAGAAACGACCATTCGTGTCGAGTATCTTACCACGCATTGCAGGTATGCGTAGATTCCAAGTTGGAGCAACATGCATCGACGTGCCGCGAAAACAAAAGGACAATATCATCACAGCTGCCACGACACCTGCTATTCGAATTATCAACTTTGCACGCAGCTCAAGAAAACTATTTCTCATGCTCTCCTGTTCTTACAAGCTCGTGACGAGCAAGCATCAAAGATCGTTGATTCTCAAGTTGTTCAATCTGTTGTTGGAGCTCTAAGATCTTCATCTCCAAGACCCTGTTTTGTTGCGACAACTGAGCGGAAAGTTTTGCAAGTCGTACTACCGGGAAGGCCACAGCAAATGTCACTGCGATGAAAAGAACAAGGAGAAGCACCTTGCCGAGATCAAAAACGATGGTACGCGTGACGACCCTTGAACTTCGCTTCGCTTGAGTTCTTACGAGGGCCAAACCCCCTCCTCCTCTCACTTTCGCTCCGCTACTCTCATCTTTGCACTTCTGGATTTTGGATTAATTGCCATCTCCTCATCTGTCGGTCTGATTGGTTTTTTTGTCACAACTTTCAAAAGCTCACTCGATCTGAAACTTTCTTTCACAATCCTGTCTTCCAAAGAATGAAAAGATATAACTGCGATTCTCCCACCGCTACACAACAATTGAGGAGCATAGGACAAAAAGTTTTTCAAATTTTCGAGCTCGTTGTTCACAGCAATTCTAATTGCCTGGAATACCTTTGTTGCAAAGTGCCGCTTTCGCGTCTTTTTTTCAGATTCTGGCAAAGCTCTTGCCACTACTTTGGCTAATTCCTGCGTTGTTCTTATAGGTCTGTGCCTGACAATGAAACTGGCTATTCTTTTAGCATAACGCTTTTCTTCAGCGTATTCAAAGAACAGTTTCCTGAGCTGTTCCTCTGTCCAAAAATTGACAACATCATAGGCTGTCAATTTTTGATCTCTGTCCATACGCATATCCAGTGGGCCATCCATAGAAAACGCAAAACCACGCTCGCTATTCGTTAGCTGCAGCGTGGACATACCAAGATCCATGAGTATTCCACTCACTGATGATACTCCCAATTGCTTTAGGACATCTCTCACATGTACATATGAAGATTTTACTAAATGCAGCCTTCCTTGTTTTTCGAATTCACTCAGTCTTCGCTTCGCTAACTGTAAAGCATCATCGTCTACATCAAAACCTATGACCACGCTGCCAGCGATATTGTTAAGAACAGCTTCTGAATGTCCACCTGCACCCACAGTACAATCAACAAAAATACCATTCAAATTACTGAAATAATGGAGTACTTCTTTTGCCATGACTGGAACATGAATCCAATTCACCCAAACCGCTCCGCTACCAATGGTACTCTAATTATATAGTTGTGTCTCACAATATTCAAGCAAAAATAGCTTACAAGCAAACGTTTTCTATTGTGCATGTTAACAACATTTGCGACACTATGTTTGTCAGTAACCTTATGTTTACATAAACTTCTGCGGGCAATCGTGTTCATCTTTAACGATGGAAAGCCTTTGTTGAAGAACACAAAAAATTCATCTCTGAAGAATGAATGATGAAAAACTCAGTCCGTTGATTTTTACATTCACCAATGAATACCACCGTGAGGTAAAATCGTTGTTGTGAAAGGAGTGAACATTGTGGTTGACATATCGCAAAAGTTGAGAGAGTTTTTTGTGATCCCTGATTTTGAAGAGTGTAAAAAAATCTTGTGCGTCCAGCCTCATCCAGATGACGCAGATATCAGCATGGGCGCAACGGTCTCAAAGCTTTCAGAGAAAGGTGTGAAAATCTATTATCTGACGGTTACAGACGGTGGAGCAGGGTCACGGAATCAACAAGTTGTTGGTGAAAGACTCAGTCAAGTAAGAAAACAAGAACAACAGCAAGCTGCACAGATCTTAGGCGTTCATGAATTGATTTGGCTTGATTTTGAAGACCTGGGAGATTATACAGTGGAACAAGTGAGAGCAAGAATGGTTGAATACATAAGAAAAATTAGACCTGATATCGTCTTCACCGTTGATCCATTCCTTGACTATGAAGTTCATCCAGATCATATAAAGACCGGCATGGCAGCTTCACAGGCTACGAGCTTGTACAGGCTACCAAAACTTTATCCTGGCACAACAGATCACGAGGTAATGGCTATAGGTTTTTTCAACACGGCTCATCCGAACACTTTCTATGAAATTGAACAAAAACACCTTGAAAAGAAATTACTTGCGGTTTCGCAGCATAAGAGTCAGTTCGATGAAAAAACTCTAGAGATGTTATATTTTTATCTTTCAGAAAGGTCAAAGTACAACGGAAAATTGGTCGAATCATTCAAGGTTCTTCCTCCTACGATGCTTCATGTGATGCCAA
>JBKBIU010000246.1:0-2537 GCA_046294065.1 Pseudothermotoga sp. | reverse complement strand
CGAATTCCTCTATGTATGACGGTGCCTCTGCTCTTGCCGAAGCTGTCTTGATGGCCAACAGAATAAATGGAAAACATGAAATTCTCATCAGTAAAGCTGTTCATCCAGAGTATATTGAAACTACTCGCACTTATGCATCGGCGCAGAAGCTTTCTTTCAGACAAATACCGCTTGATGCCTCTGGTAGGACTGATCTTGAAGTACTCAGAGAGTCTGTTGGTGAGGAAACTTGCGCTGTTGTGGTGCAGTATCCCAATTTTTTCGGGATAGTAGAGGATCTCAAGGCGATAAGAGAGAACATCAAAGATATTGTTTTTATTGTCGTAGCTGAGCCTTTTGCCTTATCTGTGCTCGAACCACCAGCCACCTTTGGCGCAGACATCGTAGTTGGAGATGGTCAACCTCTTGGTATCTCCATGAACTATGGTGGGCCAACGGTTGGTTTTCTGGCAACGCTTGAAAAACATGCTCGCAAGATGCCAGGCAGGTTGATAGGTGAAACAAGAGATGTGGAGGGCAACAAAGGCTATGTGATGATCCTTCAAACGAGGGAACAGCACATCAGAAGGGAAAAGGCTACCTCCAACATCTGTACAAATCATGCGTTGATGGCTGTCATAAACGCTGTATTCATGAGTACAATGGGACCTCATGGCTTAAGAGAAGTGGCTCAGCGAAGCTATTCAAATGCTCATTACCTTGCCGATAGACTGAATCAAAAGGGCTTCAAGTTATTGTTCCATGGTCCATTCTTCAATGAGTTCGCGGTTAAGTTTTCAAAAGATTATGACTCAAGCTGGAGAAAGATCTTTGAAAAGGGTGTACTCGGACCACTCCCGCTGGGCTGGTACTTTGAGGAATACAAAGACTGCGGTCTTGTTTGTGCGACGGAGGTTAACACAAAGCAGAGTATGGACTTGCTTGTAGAACTCTTGGGGCGTGATGTGACATGACGATCTTTGAAAAGTCAGTAACAGGTAGGGTTGGTTTTAAATTACCAAAGTCAGATATTGAAAAAAAGGGATTTGACCTTCCAAGTCATCTGATAAGGCAAAGACCACTGAATCTACCAGAGGTCTCTGAGCCTGACGTGGTGAGACATTACACAGAGTTGGCAGGAAAGAATTATTCCGTTGACAAAGGATTCTACCCACTCGGTTCGTGCACAATGAAGTATAACCCAAAGGTAAATGAGTACACGGCGGCTTTAGAGGGGTTCACACAGATACATCCGTACCAACCCTGGGAATTCACGCAAGGGGCACTCAAATTGATCTTTGAACTCAAGCAACTTCTCTGTGAAATCACAGGAATGGATGAGATGACATTGCAACCAGCCGCAGGCGCTCATGGAGAACTCACGGGCATGCTTATTGCCAGAGCGTATCATCTGTCCAGAAAGGACACAAAAAGGCATATAGCGCTCGTTCCCGATTCTGCCCATGGAACAAACCCTGCTTCTGCCGCTATGGCAGGTTTTGATGTGATCGAACTCAAGTCAACGGAAGATGGATTGGTTGATCTTGAAGAATTAAAGAGGTATTTGAACGATGAAGTTGCCGTCTTGATGTTGACAAATCCCAACACCTTGGGTTTGTTCGAAAAAGATATTCTACAGATCGCAGAAATGGTTCACAAGGCAGGTGCACTGCTTTACTATGATGGTGCAAACCTCAATGCCATAATGGGAAGGGTCAGACCAGGTGATATTGGTTTCGACATAGTGCATCTGAACTTACACAAAACTTTTTCAACACCACACGGGATGGGTGGACCTGGTAGTGGACCTGTTGGTGTGAAGTCGTTTCTTGCAGAGTTTCTCCCTATTCCCCTTATCAAGAAAGTTGATGGCAAGTACTATCCTGATTTTGATCTGCCAAAGAGTATAGGTAGGGTAAGGAGCTTTTACGGTAATTTCTCGGTACTCGTCAAAGCTTATACATATATACTCATCATGGGCAAAGACGGATTGACTCATGCTTCTCAAATGGCTGTTTTGAATGCAAATTATTTGAGAACACTCATTTCGAAGTTTCTAAAGATTGCTTCATCAAGAACGTGTATGCATGAATTTGTCGTCGACGGTAGCGATTTTGTGAAAGAGACGGGAGTAAAGATCTTGGATGTGGCAAAAAGACTACTTGACTATGGTGTTCACGCGCCGACGGTCTATTTTCCATTGATAGTTCACGAAGATCTGATGATAGAACCAACCGAGACAGAAAGCAAAGACACTCTTGACAACTTTGCAAAAATCTTAGAAATGATTGTTGAGGAAGCAAAGACTAACCCTGAACTTGTCAAGAATGCTCCCTATAAAACTCCTGTAAGAAGGCTTGACGATGTAACGGCAACCAAGAAACCTGTCTACAGGTGGAGAAAAACAATTTAATCGATCTTTACAAAATTAAGGGGGCTCTGAGCCCCCTTCTATCATTGTTGAGGTGCAGAGATTCTATAAAGCGGTGAGATGAAGTCTACTTTGTTAATAAGCTCAGGAGCTTCATCTACATCGAAAACGTAGAGTCCATCACTCG
>JBKBIU010000245.1:0-2547 GCA_046294065.1 Pseudothermotoga sp. | reverse complement strand
ACATTCTATAGCCCAGACCATGGCTTGTCTTTTATTCAATTTGTTGATTTCTTCCTTCAATTTGTCTGCAAGTTCACTAAGGTTCTTCACCTATTGCTTCACACCCTTTGTCAATTATATTGTTTATTCTAAGCGAATACAAGAGCACTTAGGGAAATAATCACCAGTAATCTACGAGTGCAATTAAATATTAATATCTATGCAATGATTACTACATATTAATACTGTACTATTGTAGTAGTACAGCATACGGAGGTAGTTCTATGTGGTTTTCCATAGACTTTGGTTCCCATGTACCCGTTTACAGACAAATAATGGAAAAGATGAAAACCCTTATCAAATCAGGTGAACTGAAGAAAGGCGAGTTTGTTCCATCCATAAGAACTCTTGCTGAAGATCTTCAGGTGAACATAAATACCGTTGCGCGAGCTTACAGAGAATTGACAAATGAAGGAGTACTGAAACCCGTGAGAGGTGAAGGTTATGTTGTGGGCGAATTGAATGAGCAAGATTTTCTGAACGGACTGCTAATCCAGTTCGACCGCAGCGTTTTAGAATGCAAAAAGGTTGGTATTGATCAGCAAATGTTGATGGAAAGACTTAAAGAAATCTATCGGAGGGATGACGATGATACTGAAGGTTGAAGGACTTTCAAAATCATACAAGAACAAGAAAGCCGTTGACAATATCAGTTTTGAGATCGAAAAAGGTTGCATCTTTGCACTTCTGGGACCAAACGGTGCTGGGAAGACAACTACGATCAAATGTATTTTGGGTTTGAGAAAACCAGATTCTGGAAAGATAACACTGAATGGTTCTTTTGCATACTTACCAGAGGCAAAGGAGCTTTACAGGTACTTGACCGTTGAAAAAATGGTTGAGATCTCTTCGACAATCACAGAGAATTTTGACAAAGAAAAAGCTTATCAGATCCTCACCGATTTTCAAATACCCCTCAAAGAAAAAGTCGCAAACTTGTCTCATGGGATGCTCACACAAACTTACATGGCAATCGTACTCTCTCAGAAGGCCGATATCTATTTCATGGATGAACCAACCTGGGGACTCGATCCCATAATGAGAAACAAGGTTCTTGAAATGATCAGGCAACTCTCTTACGATTCATGCACGATATTTTACACAAGTCACATCCTTGCGGAGGTTGAAAAGATTGCTGATATAGTTGCAGTGATGGTGAAGGGTAAGATCGTTGAGATGGATCATCTTGACGATCTGAAAGAAAAATACGTTCTCTGTGTGGTACCAAAGAGCAAAAAACTCAATGGATTTCATTACAAGAGTACGGAAGGTGAAGATGTGTACGTCGTAAAAAAGGAATTTGCCGAGGGATCGGTCGAACCAGCGTCCTTTGATGTGATCTTTGAAGCCATAGTGAAAGGGGTGAGATGATGCTTAAGAAAGAATTCTATGACATGAAGTTGAGAACCTTTGTAATTCTTGCGATAGGTGTAGGATTGTTCTTTGTTCTGGCACCTTTGCAAGATGTCACTGTAGAAATGCTAAAACAATATACACAAATAGAGAATATGCCTAAATTCATTGAAAAGTTTTTGCCCAAACAATTCATAGAGAATTTGAGCAACTGGAACTTTTATATCTACAGTCAGTGGTTCGGAAAGAATCTTGGACAAATCGTTCCGATCGTTGCCATAATAATGGCTTTCCCGCTTTTTGCAAGGGAAACAGAGAACGGTACCATAGAATTTTTGCTAGCAAGAAAAAGTAGAAAGAAGATCTTCCTTTCAAAATCGGCTCTGGGAATGATCACAGTTGTATTTCTCATGATTGTCTTTTCCATTCTTCCTGCCATTTATTCACCCTTAGCAGGCGAGGAATTGAATTACGAACTCTTGATGGCTTTTTCAATACATACAGTGGTTGGTGCAGTTTTTTGGTATGCTGTTACAACATTTTTCTCTGTCATCTCAAACGATCAGGTAAAGCCAATCTTAATCTCTGTAGGCCTTTTAGCAGTCACCACCGCGATGGGTATAATAAGATTCACAAGATTTCTGAATACATATGCCTATATACTTGGTAACAAGATATTCCAAACAGGTCAATTTGACACAAAATATACTCTTATCTTACTGATCACATCTACGACTATCTTTTTCCTAAGCTATATTGCATTCCTCAAAAAGGAATTTTGAAAGAGGTGAGAATATGAAAAAGGTGTTTCTGATCCTTTTATTGATAAGCTCAACGTTGTTTTTTGCGTCAAATCACGAGCAAGTAGCAGTAAAGTTCATTCAATATCTTTCGGATCAAAACTTTGAAAAGGCTCAGCAAATGGCCTCACAAATCTTGCTAAACCTTCTGAAACAATCGAACCTCACCCTTGAGTCCTTCTGGAGGTCATTGATTCAACAGACAGGCGACTTCAAAGAGATTTTGAGAGTGCAGAGTACAGTAGAACAAGGATACAACGTAGTCTTTGTTGGATGCGAATTTGAAAAGATGAGATTGGATACCAAGATCGTGTTTGATCAGCATGAAAAGATCGTGGGCTTACAGTTTTTGCCT
>JBKBIU010000244.1:0-2573 GCA_046294065.1 Pseudothermotoga sp. | reverse complement strand
GATTTCATTCCACCGAAGATTCACGCTGGGGGTTTACGTTATCATGGTGCCGCACCGATAGTCTCTAGATTGGTTAAGGAAGGTATTGTCCAGGCAATCGCTCTGGATCAGGATGAGGTTTTCGAAGCAGCCAAATTATTTTCCAGATTGGAAGGTATCGTCCCCGCGCCAGAAAGTTCCTATGCTATCGCCGGAGCGATCAGAGAGGCTAAAAAGGCAAAGCAAGAAAAAGTCGAAAAAGTCATCGTCTTCAACCTCAGTGGACATGGATTGTTCGATCTGACTGCCTACGTTTAATTACCTCCCCTTGGGGTGAGTATGGCTCACCCCTTCCTGTCTTTTCAGCATATTTTGAGTTTATTTTTAGTGAATTATCAGGAATTTATCAATATTTTTTCAACACTCTTGATAGAGTGTTAATCAGGAGGTTGTGAGAGTGATAAGTTTTCTAACTTATAAGAACAATATGAAAAAATTAATAATCTTTCTTGTGACTCTCATGACCGTTTTGGGACTTTCTTATGCACCTAAGGTCTACAAATACGATCCAGCTACAGGTCTTTGGCAAAGAGTGAATAGGGATGTGTCTGAAGTAGTAACAGTTTTACCTCCCTTGAGTGGTGTATCGAACTCGCCTATTTCTTCAGTGCTAGAAGGAGCCATCGTAGTTCAACCATCAAATAACCTTCACACTCAGCCTTTGAGTTCTATTACCACAAAGGCCGGCCAGTGGTATTACTACATAGAATACCAAATCAAAAACAATACAAGCAAAAGTTACTACGGCGTCATAGCAGGTCAAAACTACAATATAGGCACTACAACACTTTGGAACGATGGTTCAAACATCTATATGAAATTCGAATTGATTGGTGGCTGGGTTGCATTGGAGTCACATTTGAATCTCACAGATCAGGCACCAACAGGTAATCAAAGCCCCGGACTCTTTCCTTACAAACGAACTTACAATCAAGAAGTCACTCAGGATGAATACACAGTTTCTTATGTAGACCAAGGCTTTCAAATTGGACAAAAGATTTATATACTTCTCCACCTTTCAGTTAAAAAAGGTGGTCAAAAAGAAACCGCCTGGTCAGGTGGAGAACCTCCGTCAGACGTGTGTATAAACATATCCAACACAGGAAGTTTATGGTATGTCAGAAAACCAGGTAAATACATGGCTAGTGTCTTCGAAATCACTGTAAACACTTCTCACGCTGTTGTTGTCACTTTCAGCAACTTTGATAATCTTCAACCACAAGGGGGGATAGGGGTTGAGACTATAAGTATTTTCTATGCGGTTAATGGTGAGCTTCCCAGCAATTTTGAATGGACAGCGGCTCCTGATCTTAACAACAGATCTGTGACACTCAATCCTGGTTCATCATCTTTGAATTTCTACCAACTTGTAGATTTGAAGACTCAATCTTGGGGTATTTACAAGAACGTTGGTACTATAACTTTCACACTTCAAAACACAAAGGTTTACATCGACAGAAAATGAAGGTTTTCACGTTAAGGGGTTGAAAGGAGGAGGTTTTATATGAAAAGGTTGATTATGTTGCTAATCTTTGTCTTAGCTCTATCTCTCACAATTTTTGGTGCATCACAGTTGACAGTATGGATGGAAGATGAAGAAGGAGAATGGGTTGCATTGAGTATGACAGATCCATTTGCACAAGCAAGGGCATTCAAACTTGGTGCAACAAATGGTTCATGCAACAAGCAAAACTGGACAGTCGATATCGAAACAGAAGTTCAAGTTGCACAATGGATCAACTGGCAACTTGATGGAACAAAGTGGCTCTGGTATGTCAGAAAACCTGGAACTTACATAACTGACTGCATCAGTTTCTTTATTCAAAGCAATGGAGAGATCGTTATAAGCTTCAGTGGTTTTGAGAATCCAACATATGCTTCAACAGAGACAACAAGTGTTAACCCAGAGATCTTAGCATGGTATGGCTATGGACTGGGTAATCTGCCAGATGAAATCGAGGAAATGGTATCAGCACAAGAATTGAATCAATCTACAGTTTTCATACCAGACAGTGCAGCTTTACATGAAGGTATCTCAAGAAAACTGTGGAATAAGATCAAAGTCGTTAACTGCAACTCCGCTTCTACTTACATTGCAAAAGGTACTGTTACCATCACTCTCAAAAGAATTAAGCCTTGGATTAACCCACAAACAGGTGGATTTAAACAGTAGATTATTGATCACACATAACTCACCCAAAAGGGTGAAAGGGAGGGAATTTGTATGAGGAAATTGTTAATTGTTTTAGCAGCAGTCTTTGCGGTTTCGGTACTCGCTGTCGCCCAAAGTGGATCACAACTGACGGTATGGATGGAGGACGAAGAAGGAGAATGGGTTGCATTGAGTATGACAGATCCATTTGCACAAGCAAGAGCATTCAAACTTGGTGCAGCAAGCGGTTCATGCAACAAACAAAACTGGACAGTCGATATCGAAACAGAAGTTCAAGTTGCACAATGGATCAACTGGCAACTTGATGGAACAAAGTGGCTCTGGTATGTCAGAAAACCTGGAACTTACATAACTGACTGCA
>JBKBIU010000243.1:0-2582 GCA_046294065.1 Pseudothermotoga sp. | reverse complement strand
CCGCTATCAATGATCCTTTCTATTATTTCCACTTTACCTTCCCCCTTTCTTTAAGCGATTTTATTATACCACCTTGTTAATATAGAGCAAATACATTTCCTATAAGGAAAAAATAAAGAGTAGCCTCTATTAAAGACCATCTCCAATTCTTGAATCAAGTAGCTCATTCTGAGGTATTGTTAACAAATCCTACATTTATCGTTCTTCGTTTTTCCTTGCGATTTTGCACTGCTCTATTTTATAATCAACTTTGCAGGAGGTAATCTTTTGTATTATGCCTTAGTTGGATATGGTGTTGGAAACAAGGCTCTTTGTGAAAAATTAATAAAGATGGGTCACAAAGTCTTCGTGAGTGAAGCGAGGTTTCTGAGTGATGATGAGAAATCAAGGTTGGCTGAGATGAATGTTTTGTTTGAAGAAGGCAAGAACAGTCAAAAGATATGTGAAGCTGACGTGATTGTAGTTAGTCCGTCAGTGAAATACAACCATCCAGTTATCTCGAGTTGTCTGGAGAAAGTTCTTACAGATATTGACGTAGTTCTAAAGATCAAGAAACCTCCTGTTGTCATTGCTGTGACAGGCTCTAATGGTAAAACGACAACTTGCAATATGATCCTCCATGTGCTGAGAGCTTTCGGTAAGAACTCCTATCTCTGTGGCAATGTGGGAGAACCGATTGCGAATTTGCTCGATATTGAATCAGAATATGTCATAGTGGAAATGAGCAGTTTTCAGCTTTATTGGTCAAAAAGATTACCCATCGACATTGGAGTCCTATTGAATATCCAACCAAATCATTTGGACTGGCATCCGTCAATGCAGCATTATCTACAATCAAAGCTTAAGATTTTCGATTTTGCAAAGTACAAGGTTTTTAACGGATCAGACGAGCTGATCAAGGAAAATATAAAGGTAGACCCAACCTATTACGCATTTGAACCTTTGTCCATCGATAGTTTTTCCTCAGTGATCAAGTACGATGGTAAGAGCTATCACATGAATAACGATATCCTTTTGACGCGCCAAAACCTTGAAAATCTGTCAGCAGTTTTGAAGGTTTTCTCATTACTTGGTTATGAACCAAAGGATGTTTTAAAATCATTGGAAAATTTCAATCCTCCGAAACATAGGATGGAGTTTGTGGCAAGGATCAATGGAATAACTTTCATAGATGACTCAAAAGCAACCAGTGCTGCCGCGACAATATCAGCACTTGAAAATTTTACTCAGAAAAACGTCATTCTACTTCTATCTGGTAAGAGCAAGAACGAAGACTATTCAGCTCTGGTCGAGCAGATGAAAAGCAAGGTAAAACATGTTTATCTTTTTGGGGAAATCGTTTCAGCGATAGAAAATATACTTCAGTCAGAGAATTTTCCTTTCACTGTTGTTGAAAATATGAAGCAAGCTGTCTATAGTGCATTCCAGATGGCAACCCAAGGTGATGTTATTCTTCTAAGTCCTGCCGGTGCGAGCTTTGATTTGTACAAGAATTACTCCGAACGCGGTGATGACTTTGTTCGTGTGGTACAATCATTAACGGGGGTTGAGGGATAGTTGTCAAATGCTTTACCGATCCTTCTCATTGTATCGATATTGATATCTGTTGGTCTCATCTTGATTGCGAGTTTTGACATAGCATCGCAAATGAATGTTTTCGGTAATCTTTCCAATAACTTGTTCTACTCGCACCTTATGAAATTGGCGATCGGGGCCTTTTTAATGACTTTGACTATGCTCATAGATTATAGATTGCACATCAAACTTGCCCAGTTCTATTATTTTCTGTCAATAGGTCTTCTGTTGATGCCCTTGTTTCTACCGGAAATAAATGGTTCCAAGAGATGGATCAGTTTGGCTGGCTTTACCTTTCAGCCATCGGAATTTGCTAAGATTGCGTTATTGATTTCTCTGTCTGTTTACATCTCCAATAACAAAGACCACATGAGGGAATTCTATAAAGGCTTTCTTAAACCTTTGTTGTTGAGCTTGCCTTTTCTTTTTCTGATCTTAATCGAACCAGATTTGAGTACATCACTGGTTCTCCTTTTTCTTGTATTCATGTTGCTTTTCTCACATGGAACACGCGGTGCATACATTTTCATGACCATACTTTTGATCTTTGTACTCTTTTACTTTGCTGTAAGTAAAGGCTTTCTTTTGAAAGATTATCAATTATGGAGACTGAGAACATTTCTTGAAGGAAATCACCCAGATCAAGTCTCCAAAGCCATCCAAGCATTGAGAGAAGGAGGATTAGCGGGCAAAGGCGTAGGGCTAGGCGAGGTGAAATTGACGATACCAGCTATTGTATCTGACTTTATCTTGGCTGCTGCAGGCGAAGAGTTTGGTACGATTGGTATAATTGCTGTTACTACTCTGTTTTTCTTGTTGGTTTCAATTTTGCTCAAGTTGGTTGAAAAAGTGCAGGATACCTTTGCTACAGCTTACATCACCGGTTTCTCATTCTTGATTATTCTTCAAGTTTTAGTTAATCTTGGAGTTGTCACTGGCACTATACCAGTTACTGGTGTGACATTACCTTTCGTCAGTTACGGAGGAAGTTCGATCATCACAATGCT
>JBKBIU010000015.1:0-14443 GCA_046294065.1 Pseudothermotoga sp. | reverse complement strand
CTTTTCTAAGGGCGCTTTTAATCTTCTCTACAGGAATTTCTCTTTCCTCTAAATAAAGTTCCATGATTTCTTCGTCTTCTTCAGCAAGCAAGGATATCATTTCTTCCCGCATCTCTTCAGCCAAGTCCAGCAGATCTTCTGGGATTTCAGATTTCAAGAACTCAGTGCCATCCTCACTTATCCACGTAACCACTTTCATTTCCACCAAATCCACTACACCAGTGAAATCTCTTTCAACACCGACAGGGATCTGAATAGCAACTGGTCGTGCATGAAGCCTATCTACCATGGTCTTCATTGCCATGAAAAAATCAGCACCTGTTTTGTCCATCTTGTTCATGAAAGCAATTCTTGGCACACCGTACTTCTGTGCCTGTCTCCAAACTGTTTCTGTTTGAGGTTCGACACCTGCTGTGGCATCAAAAATCGCTACTGCGCCATCTAACACTCTCAGTGCCCTCTCAACCTCTATTGTAAAATCCACATGACCGGGCGTATCAATTATATTAATTCGATGATCCTTCCAAAAACATGTCGTTGCCGCGGCTGTTATGGTTATCCCGCGTTCCTTTTCCTGCTCCATCCAATCCATAGTTGCAGTTCCCTCATCAACACTCCCAAGAACATGCTTACGGCCCGTGTAATACAGTATGCGTTCCGTTGTAGTTGTCTTACCGGCGTCTATATGAGCCATTATTCCAATATTCCGTAACTTATCAAGTGGAACGTAAAGTGCCTCAATCTCTATCATGATATTTCCTTTCACCACCGCAGATGAGCGAATGCTCTGTTCGCCTCCGCCATTTTGTGAACATCTTCCTTTTTCTTTATCGATGCACCAGCACCTTGATAGGAGGCAAGAATCTCTTCACCAAGTTTCACAGACATAGGTTTACCCTTCTTGGAACGTGCAGCTGCCACAATCCACCTGAGAGCCAGCGAAGTTTTTCTTGGTTCTTGAACTTCAACGGGTACCTGGTACGTCGCTCCACCAACACGTCTTGGTCTGACTTCCAAAACAGGTCTAACATTGTCAACAGCTTTGTGGAAAACTTCTAAAGGATCTTTACCTGACTTTTCCTTCACATATTCAAGCGCATCATAAACAACATGTTGTGCTACTGATTTTTTACCATCCCACATGATTTTGTTTATTAATTTCGCCACCAATATGTCTTGATAAACTGGATCAGGAGATACTTCTCTTACTTCTGCTCTTCTTCTTCTCATATAACCATCCTCCCGAAACTACTTCTTCGACCTCTTTGCACCATATTTGCTACGAGACTGTTTCCTGTTCTCAACTCCTGCAGTGTCAAGAGTACCACGTATGATTTTATATCTTATGCCCGGCAGGTCCTTGACTCTTCCACCCCTAACAAGCACAACGGAATGCTCTTGCAGATTGTGTCCTATACCAGGTATATATGCCGTAACCTCAGTACCGTTTGACAGCCTTACCCTTGCGATCTTTCTCAAAGCGGAGTTCGGTTTTTTCGGTGTCATGGTCGTCACACGAATACAAACACCACGTTTCTGTGGATTTCCTTGTAAAGCTGGTGCTTTAGATTTTTCAATTTTCTGTCCTCTTCCAAGTCTGATCAATTGACTTATAGTCGGCATCTGTATCCTCCCTTCAACGCCATACCAAATGCCGATTGTATTACACAAACAGCATTTTGTCAACTTGCAAGAAAATTTGAAACTCAGCAAAATTCATTATACTACCAGTTTTAACTAATATCGCAACAACGAATTGAATTTATCATTTCAGTTTTCAAAAATCTTGTTGCTGAAATACCGAATAATTTTCAAAGCAAAAGGCAGGTTCCAAACCTGCCCTTTGCCAACGAACTAATCTATTCAATCTATATGAACATGAGTACTTGCAGATATACTCTTTGAAAACTCCTCCTGGTAAAGTTGTTTCTTTCTGTAAGCTTTAACAGTTGAGATGAAAGCTTCAATTATCATCCATATAGCTATTATCAATGTGATGAAAGCAATGAAAACGAGCAGCCAATTTTTTGCATTGTAGTAATTTCTTATGTTCAGGATCGTCGCCCAGATAGTCATGGTGAGCATAAAGATCATCGGAAAGAGTGTCGGCCAGATAGGTTTTCTCTTTTTTGCCAGATAGACGGTTGCAATCATCAACGCAAGCCCTGCTAAGAGTTGATTCAAAGCTCCAAATACCGGCCACAATTTCAGGGCACCTCGACCGTCTGGCGAAATCATACACAGTGCAAAGGCAGCAGCTACGACAATGAAAGTGGTGAAATATCTGTTTGCAAATGGACCTACCGGCTTACCTTCTTTGTTTCTGAACAGCTCCTCCAATCCAAAGCGTTGAATTCTTGTTGCTGAATCAAGAGTTGTTCCAGCGAAAGAAACTACGAAAATCGCCATCAACGTTGCACCCAACTCCTTAGGAATACCTACTGCTTTCATTAGGTTTGAAGCACCCTCAACTATTGCTTTCAGTTGTGCAGCAAGACCTGCGCCAGCAGTCGTAGACCATGACGAATAATATTTCATATATCCTGCGCTGCCCGCTCCGAACATACCGATCCCTGCTGTCACTGCAACGATGATCAAGATGGATAACGAGCCTTCCAGTAACATTCCTCCATAACCCACAAATTGTGCATCTGTTTCTTTCCCAAGTTGTTTGACCGTCGTACCAGAAGATGCAAGACTGTGAAAACCACTGATGGCACCACAAGCGATTGTTACAAAAAGAAGAGGTAACATGCTTGGAGCACCAGATGCTTGTTGATAAACGGGCGCAACAACTTGAGGTCTTGCCACGAGTGTTCCTAAAAATAGTACTGCCATTAAAACTAAGAGTTCATGTGAATTTATATAGTCACGTGGCTGCAAAAGTGTCTGAACAGGAAGAACCGATGCAAAGTAACTGTAAGCTAATAAGATTATTATCCAAATTACAATGGGTGAAACACCACCAATCTGTGGCATCTTTAGTGGTAGATATATACCAACGATTGCAAAGAGGTACAGAAGAATCAAACCAATTACGGAGTAAACAGTGTCATTCTTACCCTTTTTGTAAACCATGTAACCTATCCAAATGGCGATTGGTATCTCCATCCATATAGATAAAACACTTTGAGGATACATGTTAAACAAAATACCCATTATCATGGCAAAAACAGCAAGAACGAGCCACAGCAAGAATTGAATAAGAATCAAGAATATTACTCCCACGCGGTTAGAAACGATACCTCTTGTCATTTCTCCAATAGTCTTACCACCATGCCTTGATGAAATTACAAGGGATGCAAAGTCGTGTACACCTCCTGCAAAAATTGGTCCCAACAGTATCCAAAGAAAAGCAGGTAGCCAACCCCAGATTACACCTATTGCGGGACCAACTATGGGACCGGTACCAGCAATGGTTGTAAAATGATGCCCAAGCAGAATATGTCTCTTGGTTGGAACATAATCAACCCCATCTTTGAAAGCTTTGGAGGGAACTGGATTATCTTCTCTTAGACCAAAGAGTTTTCTTGACAACCACTTTCCGTAAGTGTTATAGGCTATTATGTAACCAAAGAAAGCTATTAATGCAAGAACTAGAGAATTCACCCTTCAACACCTCCTCGCCCGTGAAATCCAAGTTTCATTTTATGATGATGAAACTTTAAAGGAGGAATGAAAGGTGATTTTTAGGGAATGAAGTGTAGGAAAAAATACTTCAAAGGAATAAAGAAGACTTGACAAATTTCTGATACTGTCTTGAAACAGGAATCAAGCTTGAATCATCTAATTCTATCTCCATATTTGGAGCACGAATCAATCTTTTGACTTTATCCAAATTACATATATATGATTTGTGAGTCCTGAGAAAGTTCTTGGGCAATCTTCTTTCAAGTTCATTGACACCCCAACGATAAACCTCAAATTCTCCAAAGGTCGTAACAGCGACACATTTCTTACCAAAAGCTTCTATGTAAAGTATTTTATCGAAACTGAGCATCAAAATGTTTTTCCCCTCCTTTACAGGTAATTTTATAAGGGGTTTCGAGTATGTCTGGATGATTCTTTCAACGCACAGAGCAAACCTTTCTTCGCGAACAGGTTTGACTAAATAATCTATAGCCCCAATCTCAAATGCTTGCGTAGCGTACTGCTCGTAAGCTGTCACAAAAACTATTCCGACGCCCCTCAGTTTTCTTGCGATATTCAAACCAGACTCAGATGGCAGTTTTACATCGACAAAAACTACATCGAATTCTTTCGTGTGCTTTGAAAATTCCTTCGCGGACCGAAAGGTACCCGAAACTTTTAGTTGAGGGTATTTTGATATCAACTGAATCATGCTTTCACGCGCAAGTTCTTCATCTTCCAAAATGGCCACTTTTATCATAAACTTCCTCCAGGGGCATACCGATAGTCACACTGAGTCCGTTTTCGTTTTTATAGTCTATTCTTGCCCTATTTGAATAAATATTTTTCAGCCTTGTTTCAACAAGCGTCATACCTACTCCTTTTTTGGACCCTGGTTTCATACCTCTGCCTTCGTCAGATATTCGTACAAACAGATATCGATCTCTTTGAATTGCTTTGATTTTTACAGTGATCATACCATTTTTCTCACCATGCTCAATGGCATTTTCAACGATTGGTTGCAGTATCATTGGTGGTATGAGACAATGTTTAAGATTTTCAGAAACATCTATTTCGTAATTTAGTGCCTCTCCATACCTCAGCTTCATTATGGAAAGGTAATACTCTATCATACCTATCTCTTCTTCAAGCACAACAAAAGGTCCCTTTTCCTCAAAATAATACCGTAACAACTCTGATAGTTCATCAATCATTCTGATAGCCTTATCTTCATCAGTTCTCACAAGGTATCTTATGCTTGCGAGAGTATTGAATAAGAAATGCGGTCCAAGTTTTGACGTGAAGTCTCTCATTTGTGCTTCGCGCGCAAGTATTGCTTCTTTAACTGCCCTTGCCGCAAGTACAACTATTTCTACAAACTTGGCAACTTCTCTTATCATCAATATTTGTTCTTTCTCAAGTTCCATACTGCTGATCACAATCAGATCCCCCATTGTACCATCCTTTGATTTTAGAGGTACATGAACTTTCTTCACGTCGTAGTTTTCGTCTAACTGTGAATCTCTATCCAAATTGATGAGGACTTGGTCAACGTCCAAAACACGCGATATTTTATGAGCAAAGTTCATTAAATTTTCTTGTTTCGGATCTTCGACAAATTTTATTGCTTCTTCCACAGTTCCCAATGTAACCTTGAATACTCGTGATGCCGTAGCTTTGATTTCATCTTCCGTGTATCTAGTGAGAGCCAATATGAGCGCTACTCCAGAAGCATTAGTTATCACCATTGGTAAAAGGGCATTTGAAACTATATCGGCAGCTAAAGAACGTGGTGTGATGATCAAATAAGCAATTAACAAATGAATGAGTTCTGAAACAGCAGATAAAAGACAACCAAAGGCAACCTTTTTCTTTGATTTCACAAATTGTTTTCTAAAGAAACTTGAGAAGACCCCCGCCGACAAAGTACCAACTGCGCAGGCTAATCCCGAAGGCCCACCGAGTAAAAATCTATGCGTTGATGCAATTGAGCAGCTCAAAAGCGTGGCAGGTAAGCCTCCATACAGAGAAGCAATTATCACACCCATGTCACGGTAATTTATTATCGCACCTTTGTAAGGTAAGCCCAGTATCGTACCGATAATACCAAATGCTCCTCCGAAAACTCCCAAAATCAATGGCTTGCCACTCTCGAAAAGCTTTACGAAGGATTTCTTTGTTCTGTAGAATTGAAGTGAGAAAAAAATGATGACTCCCAACAAAGTCATCCTGCTAAATAAAGTAACTACCAAGTACATGGCGTCCACCACAATAGATTATACTACATTGTTATTAACAGATTAC
The DNA here is from genome assembly GCA_046294065.1 of Pseudothermotoga sp. Taxonomy (GTDB): domain Bacteria; phylum Thermotogota; class Thermotogae; order Thermotogales; family DSM-5069; genus Pseudothermotoga_B. The sequence goes on along the minus strand of JBKBIU010000015.1, from coordinate 8,509 downwards.
CTAACTACTCTCGGTACCAAATTCTTTTTTATCATCCTTCAAGACAATTATTTTCGTCGAACCTTTGGCAAGTTTAGTGACAGGAACAATTCATACCATGCCAGAGATTTCATTCTGAATATCTCATTTGATTACACATTACTCAATGATGATAGGTGGTATGTGAAAATCTCTTTGAGCTGATCTTTCAGATTTATTTGGAAACAAGAGAGAATGTATAGCTGTAGATTGGATGTCAAGAAGTAACTGTTTTTCAAAAAGGTCTGGATCAACAACAAACCTACCCGTTTTGTCTTTTATAACCTTCTCCAGTACTTTTCTGTACAGAGAACACACCGACAAAACAGGTATTGCAGATTTTCTTTTTACTATCGACAGAAGCTGTCTCCCTCTGGTGTTGAAACCAAGAACCCTAAGATATTGTGGGCCCAGTTCGTTACATTGAGAAAGGAACTGTTGAGAAATGTTGAACAAGGAGTATAACAAGAGCCTTCTAATCTTACTCATCGTGAATCGTTTAGCCTTTACACAGCTCAGAAAATTATCAAGTTCGCCAAATTTGGAAGCACACTCTACAAATCTTAAATCTATACCTTCGCTGAATCCATAGAGCCTCTGGAGTTCTTCTCTACGCATGAGTCTAAGTTTTGCAAGCGCTATTTGTTCAAGTTGTTGAAGTGTTATGGGACCTCTTCCTTCGTTCAGTTCGCGGGCGATTATCTTCAAACTCGTTTCAGGAACAGCTTGTGTTACCTTGTCCCACTCACCATGGATGATCAATTTCCTTATGGAGGTTGCACTGGAGAACTTTCCACCAAAACTCTCATCTTTATCCTCCGCACCTACTCTCTTTATGACATGTACCTTTATCTTGCTTTTCAGTTCTTTTAATGATTTTATGTATTCAACACCGAGGATATCATTGGACTTTTCTATCCTCAGGACTTCTTTGGGACTTAGTTCTTTAGTCAACTCAAAATATTTCAAGAGAGCGTATTTCCTTGCATTTGGAAAGGAGTGACCTTTTTTCAGCTCTTCTTTCATAAATCTTGGAAATGGTTCTGGTTGATCGATCATTACCGTAGCAATCTTTGTCAAAAAATCAATATTAGCAGACTCGCTACCAAAGGCAATATCTGTTATCACATTACTTCGTTCCAACAGCCAGATGGCTCCTTTTGCAAATCCACCAGCATCCTGAGTAGCATAAACGAATGGTAGTTCGAAAACAACATCTACACCATTCAGCAGCGCTATGTGTGCTCTTGAAAATTTATCTATGATCGCTGGCTCTCCTCTTTGACAGAAACTGCCACTCATAACGGCTACAACATAATCTGGTTTTACAATCTCTCTTGCACTGTTCAAGTGGTAAAGGTGTCCGTTATGGAAAGGGTTATATTCCACTACTATTCCGAGAACTTTCAACGAGACAGTCTCTCCTCTCTAAGAATACTAAGGCACAGGACAAAGTTCAGAAGTGTAAAGACGAGAAATCCTGCAGACAAATACTGCATGAGTCTCACATCCCCGGTCTTCCCTAAGAGCTCTACTCCAATCCATGCAAGACCGTGAATGATCATTCTGAATATCTGAGAAAACAATGATAAACCGTTGGATATCAACGCAAAAGAAAGGAATGCTATGTAATTGTCATCATTTGCTTTTGCAAGACTGTAGAAACTGATACAGATCCCAGAACAGATGGTAAGTATTACAACAAAAAAGAACCACTTTGAACCGTGAAAACTGAGATTAAATGCGTCTTTGAAAATTGGCGAAATGTAGATGAACAAGCCATATGCCAAAATCATCAGTAGACCTATTGCTGTACAAAAGATACCAAGTAACAAAATCAAATAAAGCGCTGTCCTCATCTCATCACCTCATATCTTTGATAAAATCTCACTTGCGAGTTTTCTGCTGCCCACGATTTCGGCTATTTTGCCCAAGTCCGCCTTTCGCAGTTCCTCTACACTTCTAAATGTCTCAATGAGTTTTCTTCTTCTCTTAGGACCTATACCAGGAATATCGTTCAGAATTGAAAAAATAGCTTCTTTCGTCCTGAGCCTTCTGTGAAAAGTATTTGCAAATCTGTGCGCTTCATCTCTTATAGCAACCAACATCCTTAAAATAGGACTGTTCAATTCTAAAAAGAGTTCTTCCTTTTCAGTACAAACAGTCTCGTGTTCCTTGGCAAGACCTATAACATCACAGTCCTTGCCGATTTCTTCGAGCGCTTTCTTAACGGATCTAACTTGCCCTATACCTCCATCTACCACTATGAGATCCGGTAGGGGATGTTTCAAGTATCTTCTTTTAACTAGCTCTCTCATCGTACCGAAGTCGTCTATCTTTTTGCTTTGAAATCTGTAGTGTCTGTAATCTTGTTTGAAGGGGAACCCATCGAAGAAAACTACGACTGATGCCACCGTAAAGTTACCTTGTAAATGTGCAACGTCGAAGCCTTCGATTCTCTGAGGATATTTCGAAAGAGACAAAAGATCTTTCAAAGAGCTGAGAGCATCTTTTCTTAAACCTTTTATGTTCAGTTCATTTTTTGCATTGTCCAAAGCCTTCTTTAAGAGATCCTTTTCAACGTCATCTCTAGGTTTTCCAAAGTAATTGGGCAGATGGAAAGTGAGATTTTTTTCCAAAATTACTGCGTCGGGTATCTCATTTTTGTAAACCAGATAGTAATTGAAAACAAAATCTTCAACTTTTGTAGAGTCTAATTCATAAACGAGCTTTGCCAGCAAATGACCTCCACGAATCCTCATGAGAACGTAGAGATTTTTCATCCTCCCTATGACATCTAAGTTCCTCGATTGATCAAGCACGACTCCTTGCTTTTCCATAACTTTTTCAAACTTAAGAAGAATATCTCTATACTTCGCGGCATTTTCAAAATCCATCATTTGTGCGAGTTTTTTCATTTTATTTTCAATCAAATTGAGAGTAGATGAGATATCACCAGAAAGAAATTTCTTGACAGGTTCTATGCACTTTTCATTGTACTCTTTTTCGCTGATCTGACCTTTGCAAGGTCCTTCACATCTGTGTAGGTAAAAGTCCATACAAGGTTTGGAAACTTTTCTTAAGTCTTTTTGACAGGTTCTGAAGTGATATACTTGTTGCAAAAAATCAATAAGATTTCTCACAAATCTCATATCCGTGTATGGTCCAAAATACAAACCATCCTGAGTTCTTCTACGTACTACCTTGATCGTTGGAAAGATTTCATTCGTGATCTCTATGTATGGATAAAATTCTGTGTCTTTGAGCATGACGTTGTATTTAGGCTTATGCTCGAAAATCAGGTTTGCCTCTAACAACAACGCTTCCTTCTCATTGGAAACAACTATGAAATCAAGCTGAGAAGCTTCTTGTACCATATTTGCGATCTTTTTATTTTGCTTTCGCGTTGACTCTCTGAAATAGGAAAGCAATCTATTTCTAAGCTTGCGGGCTTTGCCAATGTAAAGATATTCACCTGTCTGACCATAGAAAATGTACACACCGGGTCTGTTTGGTGCTAACTTTGCCTTCAGAGATAGATCCATCTTCCTACCTCCAAAAATAATTGTACATTAAAGACAATTTTCAATTAAGCACACTTTTAACTATCATAACACTTGAATTTTTGCAACAGAATGATATTATTGAGAATGAATCTCAATAAGGAGGTGAGTTTGTGTCTTTATCGGAAGTTCCAGTCGGACTCTCGGCCAAGGTTAAATCTGTACCTAACTCCTTCGTAGGTTCACGTCTCATATCCTTAGGTTTCATTCCAGGTGTTTATGTGAAGGTCGTCAGATGTGCACCGCTTGGAGATCCGAGGGTTTATCTTGTCATGGACAAACTCATCACCTTACGTAATAATGATGCTATGCAAGTGGAGGTTGTCCTGGACAGTGACTTGGTAGTTCTTTCAGGGGCACCGGAGGGTATCTACGCAGTTGCTGAGTTGTTCGGTAGCGTAGGCTTTCGACAAAAAATGAAAAAAATGGGTATAGAGAAAGAAAGAAAAATTGAAGTCTTGGAACCAATGATAGTTAAAACTGAAAATGGCATTTTCAAAATTGGTATTGGCGTTGCAAGTCGCATTCTCTTAAGGAGGATATAAATATGGTTTTGCATGTGGCAGTGTGCGGAAATCCCAACGTAGGCAAAACAAGTCTTTTCAATGCACTGACTGGTATGAGGCAGTATGTGGCAAATTGGGCTGGCGTCACTGTTGAAGTCAAAGAAGGCATCAGAAACTGGCGGGGTGTGAAGATAGATTTTGTAGATTTACCAGGAACGTACAGCTTGTTATCTTTCAGCACCGATGAAAAAATAGCCAGGGATTACCTGTTATATAAAAACCCCGATGTTTTGCTTGTTGTCGTTGATGCTCTCTCCATGAAACAAGGTCTCTACTTGTTTCTCGAAGCCGCAGAAATGGATACGAAAATAATCTTAGTGGTGAATGCCATAGATGAAGCCAAAAAGGCGGGATTGCACATTGATAAACAAGAATTGGCGAAACACACAGGTGTCCCGGTTGTTCTCACAAGTGCTGTGACAGGAGAAGGAATAGGAGAATTACTTGATACAATTTTGAAAACCGCTACATCTGAAAAGAAAAATCTCCAATTCCTTTACGATGAAGAGACGGAAAGAACTATAGAACTTGTAGAGTTAGATATCATGTCGAAACCATCTTTGAAAGGTTTCCCTACTCGTTGGCTCGCGACTAAATACCTTGAAGGTGACCCCGAAGCTATTAAGCTCATAGGACAAGCTGTGGTCACTCCGGGGACGCTCAGAGAAAAAATAGCCCAGGGAAGATACAGCCATATCGATCTCATTCTTAAAGAGGTACTCAGAACATCCGGCACAAATCTTACGATGAGTGATGCGCTGGACCATGTATTCACCCACAAATACATTGGAATACCAATCTTTCTTGCATTGATGTACATGACCTTCACTTTCGCTTTCCAAACGATCCAGCCGATTTCAGATGCTATTGAATCGTTGTTTACAGCCCTTTCAGATTTTGTGAAATCATCATTCGGAGACTCTATAGTTTCTTCACTCATTGCCGATGGCATTATCTCAGGCGTTGGATCTATCTTAGTCTTTGTACCGAATATTTTTGTCCTCTTCTTAGTGCTTGGAATCATGGAAGAGTCCGGTTACCTCCCAAGGGCTGCCTTTGTAGTTGATAGAATCATGTACAAGCTTAAACTTTCTGGTAGATCCTTTATGTCATTCCTGCTCGGTTTTGGGTGCACTGTTCCTGCAATTATGTCTTCAAGAGGCATTTCAGATTTCCGCGAAAGGATTATCACGGTTCTCTCTGTTCCGTTCATTTCCTGTAGTGCGAGACTACCAGTTTATCTTTTGATAGCAAGCATCTTCTTTGAGAAACAAAGAGGCTTGGTCGTTTTCTCAATATATTTACTTAGTATAGTCATTGCACTTGCCAGCGCCGTGTTTCTGAATAAGGTCCTCTTCAAAGGAGAACCTGGCTTTTTGGTACTGGAACTTCCAAGATATCGAATGCCGAAGATTAAGAATCTTTTTCTCTATGTTTGGCACAGAGGAAAGCATTTCTTGATAAAGGCTGGTACTATAATTCTTGTGGCTTCCCTTGTTCTTTGGGCTTTGTCCTACTTTCCAGCAAATGGGGACCCCACAAAGTCCTTTGCATCCTACATAGGTAAAACCATCTCAGCTGTGCTCAAACCACTGGGTTTCGACTGGCGAATGAGCACAGCATTGATTTTTGGATCAGTGGCGAAAGAAGTTATTGTGTCCACACTGAACATGCTCTTCGGATTCGGGGAGGAAGAAACTCTCAAGCATGCATTGGTCAATTCTTATGATACTGTTACAGCCTTGTCTTTCTTGGTCTTTGTTATGTCTTACATACCCTGTTTTGCCACGCTTGGATCAATAAGTTCAGAGGTGGGAAAAAGATACCTAATGATCTCTATTATTTACAGCATAGCCACTGCCTATTTTTTGGCCTATGTAGTCAAAATCATAGGGGGTTTGGTGATATGAAAAAACTTCTCTTGATCACCGAAACAGGAATTGGTCTTCTTTGCTTCTTGCTGTTTTTGAAAATTGATCCAATCTTTGCTCTATGCATACTGGTGTTCAGTTCAATCTATTTTTTTGGAATAGTTGATTTTGAAAAAAACCGCCAGCGTATAGATGCCCATTTAATGGTGGGTGGGGCGATGTTTTTCATTGCCATGTGTTTTGCTATCTTCAACAATCTTCCTAATCTTCAATTCTCAATTCCTTTTTTGTTGATGATTACCATGGGTTCAATAGGAATACTTCAAGCCTTCATTATTAGATCTAGATTCAAATGACCTTGACAAGAAAGTTGAACAGCAGTGCTGAAAGCCCAGCTGCAAGTGGAACCGTTGCAAGCCACGAAAGGATTATGTTCTTGAGAACTCCAACATTGACCACCTCTACACCGCGTGCCACACCGACACCTACAACTGACCCAACAACTATATGAGTCGTTGAAACAGGTAACCCAAGCACAGAAGATATCAGGACAGTTGAAGCTGTGGAAAAATCTATACAAAATCCTCTGGTGTTATTGAGCTGGGTTATATCCCCTCCTATTGTTTTCATGACTCTATAACCGAGTAACAACACACCCACTGAAATACCAAATCCACCAAGAACCAAAACCCAAATTGGAACTTCCACCTTTGAAGAGATCACACCTGTCCTAATGACCCAATATATTACAGCAAGAGGGCCTACCGCATTTGCAACGTCGTTCGCACCGTGTGAAAAACTCACATAACAGCTGGTCATGATTTGAAGACGCTTAAAGATACTTTCCACTAATTCATAATCCTTTGTTCTAATTCGATAATATTTCCTCAGGGTGAAGTAACCCCCTATTGCAGCAGCAGTTGCAATAATCGTTGCGGACCATATGGAATTTGTCTGACCTATTTTGAGTGTTTTCACACCAAACAGGTAAACAATGATGAAGAAAGTGATCCAGATTAAAATAGGCCCGGCTTTTTTCACTGCCTTTGCCGGTGAAGGTCTCCTCAGTATAAGGAAAGATATCAATTTGAAAACTGAATAGGCAAGAAGTCCTCCTGCGAGCGGTGAAAGTATCCAGCTTGAAACTATGGAAATCATTACTTTCCAATTTACTGCGTCCCAGCCTGAAGCAGCTATTCCAAAGCCAGCCATACCACCAACAATGGAATGAGTGGTTGAGACAGGCATTCCCCAAATCGTTGCGGCTAAGATCCAAATCGAAGAAGAGATTAATGCCGCAAAGCCACCTGCAATTAATATTTCGGGTTGAGTAATGACTTGGGGTTTCACAATGCCTTTGACGATGGTTGAAGTGACGTGTGACCCGAAAAGTACGGCACCAAGAAATTCCAGAATGGACGCTATTATCACTGCTTGTTTTGGAGTTATAGCCTTAGCACCAACTGCTGTCGCCATTGAGTTGGCAACATCATTTGCACCAATCGCAAAAGCCATGGCAAAACCGGTTACAATGGCCAGAAGGATTAACATATCTTACCTCCTCAGGTATGAGTTATCATCCTGATCCTTTCCGCAACATTCTCAGCGTGATCTGCTATTCTCGTGAGCAGCCCAGCTAATTTTTCAAGGAAGTACAAATCGACAGGATGCATGCTGTTTTTCATAGAATAAATCTTCTTACCCAGCTGGAGAGAGACTCTATCGGTTTGAGATTCGTCTGTTTCTACTTTCGCTGCGAGTTTATCTTCTTCCAAGGCTATCGAACGAGAGAAAGAAGATTCCACCAACGTGAGTAGATCTTCCACAGCCATAGTCATCATATGTACTGAATCAAAGCTGTTCTGTGCAAGTTCGAAGATTAGATCTTTTAAATCTTTTGTGAGTGGTTTTTCGAGTTTGTTTAGAGTCAGTGATTTGAGAAAGTCGTCTACCGCATCTATCACGGCATCTTCTTCGTGAAGGATTGTGAGGATGTCAACTCTATCAAAATAAACAAATTTGAGCTTTGAATAACTCTCCCTGATCATTATCTTGAGTTCGTCTGCTTTATCTTCAAGGATATCTACCTGTGTACACATATGATCGATCGATTGATTATCAAAATAGTTGCTCAAAGCCGGTATTATGAACTGTGCTGCATTCTGTGTTACAATCGCATGCTCATACAAAAGTTTCAACGGCGATTGCTTTGGGAACATTTTTTCAACAAAGCGCGTCAAGTTTATCCCTCCAATCACCAAGAATATAACAATATTGCAGAAACAGCAACCACAATTATGGGTACTAAGACCCTCTTCAATACTTTCAGAAAATCTACTTTGAAATACTGAGAGGTTAATACTAAGCACAAGTGAACAGGTGAGAGTAAAACGCCAATCACAGAAAAAACGTAAACAATCAAAGCAAGATTATTTGCTCCCATTCCTACGATGATAGGCAACGATACCCCAACAGCTCCGCTGGTCAGACC
>JBKBIU010000014.1:0-14653 GCA_046294065.1 Pseudothermotoga sp. | reverse complement strand
TGTAAAATCAGGTAATCTGATCATGGGTCCTTTTTACGCTCAGATAGATTTTAGAATTTCCCCAGAGCCAGCCATTGTAAAGAACCTACAGATTGGTGAGCAAGATACGAACAGATTCGGTGTTAGTACAAAGGTAGCTTGGATGGTAGACAACTTTGGCTTCATTTCTCAACTTCCCCAATTGTTGAAGAGATATGGTATCGAAGGTGCATTTCTGTGGAGAGGGGTCAATTTTGACAAACCTGTGACTGAATTCTTTTGGAAATCAAGCGATGGATCGCAGATCAAATGTATTTTTCTCATAGGTGGCTACAGGAATTTCTATGGCATTTCTTCTACAAAAGATCTTGCCGAAAAAAGGTTACAAAATGAGTCAATCAAGTTGAACCCCTTTTCGTTGTCGGGATATCTACTTCTTTTAGATGGTTATGACCTTGATACTAACCCAGAAGACCCAACGGAATTGCTCAACGGAAAAATTGCTCTATCAACGCCTGAGGATCTTTTGAGCAAAGTTTTCTCAAAGTCTGTAGATTTTCCCCTTTCGAAAGGTGAAATGATCAGTGGAAAATATGCTTGTGTTTTTCCTGGAACACTTTCAACGAGAGTTTATCTTAAAAGACAAGCCTACATCGTTGGAAAATTGCTCAGATATTTGGAGTTCTTGAGTCTTTTGAACGGTAAGGGAATCGATGATCTTTATAGATGCTACCTGAAGACACTCGTTCATGACAACATCTGTGGAGTAGGGATAGATAAGATACACAAACGAATGATGAGGGAGTACAAAAATATCTACATAAAGATCAAAGAGCTGTTTTTCCAGGAGATGAAAGAAATTTTACAAAGGACCGATCTTGAAGGCGGAAAATATATTTTATCTTTTTCGCCCTTTGAATATGATCACTGGCATTGCGATAGTAGAGTTTGTTACAAACTCAAAAGCAGTGGCATAGGGTTCTTCGAGTTGAGTGAGGTTGATAGGCCAACAATGGATAGGTCTCTCTCTTTTGAGAACGACTATTACACAGCCAAGTTTTGTGAAGATGGAACTTTGAAGGTAAATGAAATTATCACTGGCACCTTGAAACTTGAAAGAGAGTTAGGAGATAGTTATTCTACCGATGCAAGAGATCTTGATTTTTCCGTAACTTTACTGAAGATTGATGTTGAAAAAGCCGGTCATAGGCACAAGATAGTTACACTCCAAAGAAGGGTGAAGGCAAAAGGCGTGGAGATAAAGACACAAGAAAAGATCATCTTTGATCAATCTCCATTGATCAAATGGTTTATAAACGCCGATCTTCGTGGAAAGAACTACCTTTTGAGCTTTGTAACAAAAACCTTTGACAGTAATTCTAAAATCCTAGCAAAGATGCCTTTCGAAATAGTTGAAAGAAAAAGAGTAGATAGAGATTTACTCGATTTAGATGCAGGTTACGGACTCAACTCTCTTTTACTTGCCGCAAGAGAAGTTGGGACTATTAAGAAATTTCCCTTTCAAGGATTTGTGGCGCTATCAAGTGATAAGACAGTTGCGCTTATGGCAAAGGGTGTTTATCAATACGAAGTCAGTGAAAAAGGTGAGATAAGTATTGACCTTATCAGAAGCGTAGAGTGGATTGCAAAGAGTGAGGTGAAAGGTCGTACTGGTGATGCGGGTCCCTTTATCTATGTTCCAGATGCAAAGTGTGAAGGCAAGATGAGCTTTGAATTGGCAATCTGTGATTTAAACTCTCCCTCTAAATCAAAGGAATTCTTCAAATGGTTCACTCTCTTTGATGATCCACCCATGAGAATTTCATTGAAAAAGGAAAGAGGAAGATCAAGATCGTTGAGCCTCTATCGTAGTGACCTTCCATGGGTTTGCATCGAGGAGAGTAAATTGGTTGTCTACAATCCATATTCAGAACTAACAGAGACTTTGGAACCAGGACAGATATCTTCGTTTTTACTCAACACAAAACTAAGGCATCGAAAGAGCAATATGGATCTCAAGATCTTTGATTTCCCTGCCTTCCCCTCTTTCATATCCAAGAAAACCATTTCCCAAAAGACTATAGATTCCATAGGAAGAAAGATAGATGCCATTGAAAAACAAATAGAATTGCTTGAAAGTAAATTAAAGAGATTCAGAAAGAACTCCAAAAAATATCATCTGCTCAAACATAAGATTCTGAGTAAGAAAAGAACTCAGCTTGAACTCAAAGTTTCTTTATCGCTCAACAGAGGTAAGATATCAAAGGGCTTGATGAGAAAGTTGAATCAGGCGAGGTCAGAGAGAAGGATTTACGATTACATAATAGAACTCTCAGAGGAGGGGTAAAATGAGATACTACAACGACATACCGGATAATCTTGGCGTCTATGACATTGTCGTTGGGATTCCCAGCTTTAACAATGTAGATACGATAGGTCATGTTGCCCGAGTTGCTGCAAGAGGAATTGAAAATTTGGGTTTAATAGGTTTGATAGCCAACTCCGATGGAGGATCTACTGACAACACGGTAGATGCTTTTCTAAAGACTGATACCTTCGGATTACCAAAGATTTCTATCAGATACAAAGGTATACCTGGTAAGGGTAGTGCTGTGAGAGCACTGTTTGAAATAGCACACAAAACAAAAGCCAAGGTTTTCATAATGCTCGATTCAGATCTTAGAAGTGTGGAGCCGTGGTGGATTGAAAGATTAGCGAGACCTATCCTTGAAGAAAAAACAGACTATGTTACACCATTCTATCTTCGCCATAAATACGATGGTACGATTACCAACAATATCTGCTATCCACTCACCTCTGCCTTGTATGGACTGAAGATTCGTCAACCAATTGGAGGTGACTTTGCTGTAGGAAAAAGGCTGATTGAGATCTATCTGAGTAAACCTGAAAGAGTGTGGCACACCAATGTCGCAAAGTTTGGTATCGACATATGGATGACCACAACGGCTATAAACGAATCAGACAGGTTACCTATACAAGCTGCGCTGGGTGCAAAGGTACACGATGTGAAAGATCCGGGTAAACATCTTCAGAACATGTTCATCCAGGTTGTCCAAACGCTCTTTGACTTGATGATTGAATACCAAAGTAAGTGGAGGTCTGTTACAACGCTTGAACGTGTTGAAATTTATGGAGATCGACCTTCTCAATCTGTTGAAGAGATCATTGTGGATTTGGTTGGATTAAAGGAAAAAGCAAAAACCACGTTGAAGGAAAGGCTTGTTGGCAGGATGTCTGTTCGCCGAGAGATAATTGAATCAGTTCTTAAAATGGGTACTATCAATGCGCAAGATTGGGTTGAAGTGGTTCATGACCTTGCACTAAAATACAGAGAGAAGAAGGACCAAGAGATTATTCTGGATCTTTTGCCTTTTTATTTTGCTCGTGTTGCTGATTTTGTTGAAAGGACAAGAGATATGGACAGCATCGAGGCTGAAAAACTTATAAATGAACAACTTGAAATCTTTTGCCAAAAAAAGGAGGATCTTGCAAAGAGGTGGTTTCTTGATACTTAATCATCTACTTGGTATCTATGACAGATTGAGTGAGGCGGAGAAAAAGGTTGCATCCTATATCCTCGAAAGACCTGACGATGTAATACATTATTCTATAACGGAATTTGCGAGAATCATCGGAGTCAGCGAGACAACCATACACAGATTGATCAAAAAGATGAAGTTCGATGGTTATCAGTCTTTCAAAATAGAGCTGACGAAGCAAACCAGTGGAGCAAGGTCTATTCCTATAACAGCAAAGGATGCCTTTGACGAATACGTAGGACATCTGAGATCCCTCATAGATCGTCTGACAAATACTCTAAAGAAAGAGGATCTACAGAAAGCAGCCGAATGGGTTGTCCTGTCTGAAAAGACGATATTCTTTGGTGTGGGACTTTCTGCGGTTGCTGCCGAGTATGGAAGCTTGCTCCTGTCACTTCTTGGATTACCATCCTTTTATTACAACGATCCACATACTCAAGTCATAGTTGCCACAGGTTTGAATAAGAAGGACCTTGTCATATCTGTGAGTCACAGTGGAAATATAAGAGATACGGTCAAATCAACACAAGTAGCAAAGGATGTTGGGGCAAAGACTGTAGCAGTAACAGCGGGAATTAACTCTCCCCTTGCTTCGGTGGCAGATTTGGTTCTGTACAGTCCTGTTGCAAGATTTGAAAAGCATGAATTTTTGAGAGGAAACCTTGGAGAGTTTGCAGTGATTGAGATTCTGTTCCAGATGATACTCAAGAAGATCTATGCAGAAAAAGAGGAATACCTCGATGATCTTTCACAGGTTCTAAAACCCAAAAGATACGAAGGAGGAAAGGAATGAAGATCGCACTGGTTCATTTCAGAGCAGGTCAAACCGATGGTGTCTCTCTTGAGATGGAGAAGTGGAAAAAAGTACTTGAAAGAATGGGACACGATGTTTTTTACATTGCAGGGCAGCTAACTCAAGTTGATGGTATAGAGATACCTTCCATTTCGATGGACAGTCGAACCAATTTTTGGATACATAGAAATGCCTTTGAGGAACCTTCAGTTGATGAGGAAGCTTTTGCCAAGGCTTTTGATGAATATGTTTTTCATATCGAGAGAGAACTTCAAACAAAGGTCCCTCCCGTGGATCTGTTCATAATCAACAACGTTCTCTCTCTTGGATTCAACTTACCGGCAGCAGTGGCGATCACAGAGTTTGCGAAACGGAAGCAAATAAAGATCATTGGACATCACCATGATTTTTATTGGGAAAGAGAAAGGTATTCAAGACCTCAGAACAACTTTGTGATTAAGGTCTTAGACAATTACTTTCCTCCAAAAGATGGTAGCATTCTTCATATTACCATAAACAGTCTCGCACAGAGAGAGCTCTTGAAGAAAAAAGGTATCGATTCCAGAGTCATACCTAATGTCTTTGATTTTGATCAGCCCACTTGGCAGATAGATGACTATAACAACGATCTCAGACTATCACTTGGTATAGGTGAGGGAGACGTCTTGATCTTGCAAGCTACCAGGATAGTTCAAAGAAAGGCGATAGAAATAGCCATGGATTTTGTAGAACACTTTTCACACATGACCAACAAAGTAGTTCATTTTGTCATCGCAGGATTTTTTGAACAAGAGTCTCAACAGTACTATCAAAAACTCATGAAGAAAGCCCAACAGATGTCCTATAAGACTCATTTTGCCTTCGAAAAGGTCAGGTCGACAAGGTTTGTTGACGACAAGAAATATTATTCATTGTGGGACATGTACGCTATTTCAGATGCTGTGACCTACACTTCGATCTTGGAAGGTTGGGGCAATCAACTCATAGAGGCGGTTTTTGCAAAGAGACCGCTTATTGTTTATGAATATCCTGTTTACAAAAGCGATATTGCACCACTAGGTTTTGATTTCATCTCAGTTGGTGATAAAGCCTGTTATGATGAAGTTGAGGGATTTTATAAGGTGGAAACCAATCTACTGCACAAAGCAGCCATGAGGTTGAATGAAATACTTTCTTGTCCAGAGGAACTGTCAAAAATTGTAGAGAAAAACTTCAAGGTCGGGAAAAAATACCTCTCTCTTCAGAGCCTACAGGAACATTTACAAGAAATACTGGCGCAACTTTGAATTACAGTTGCATTCTCATTATCTCTTGATAAGCTTGAACGATTCTGTTCCTCACTTCGTTAGTCAACCTGAGTGCGATTGTCGCTTTCTCTGCTTCTATTATCACTTCGTGAATATTGCTGATCTTTCCAAGCGCAAAATCCGCAGACATTTGTTCTGCGTTCTTTTGTATTTGATTGACCTTCTCTATAGCATTCTTGAGTATGTCTGCAAAGTCTCCTTCGCTTTTTTTCTGTGAAGTTGGATTTAACTGATTCAGATTCTGTCCAATGTTGGATATTTTGTCAACCATTTAATCATCCCCTCCCTATCTGAAGGGCACTATTTATCATTGCTTTTGTTACATTAAAGGCAGCGACATTAGCGTCATAAGATCTTTGTGCACTAATTAAGTCTACCATTTCTCTGAGTACATTGACATTCGGGAGACTGACATAACCGTTTTCGTCGGCATCGGGATGTGTCGGATCATAAACCAATCTGAAAGGTGAAGGATCTTCTTCGATTCTCACAACTTTGACTCCACTGCTTCTTAGCTTCCCATCTTTCATCAAGTATTCTGAAAAAATAGGTACACGTCTTCTGTAAGGTCCGCCATCCTGTGTTCTTGTAGTTTCTGAGTTAGCTATATTGCTTGAAATCGTATCGATCCTGAGTCTTTGGGCAGTCATCCCAGAAGCACTAACATTCATTATTAAGAACTCGTTCATTGTATCATGCACTCCTTAGGACTGTATTGTAGTATTCTATGTTCTTAGACATTAGTCTTGAGAGAACCTCGTACCTTAAGCCGTTGGTTGTCATCTGCGCCATTTCAAAGTCTATATCTACTCCATTTTCATCATTTCTGTAAAATAAAGCCTTTTCTTCCTTAATTTTAGGTTGTGGCAGTCTATGTACACTTTGGATATGGCTTTTGTCCGTGGCCGTTAACTGTAACTTCATAGATTCTCTGAGGAGTTCTTCGAAAAGCACGTACTTTCTCTTGTATCTTGGTGTCTCGGCATTGGCAATATTTTGAGCGTGCACATTTTGTTTGAGCATTGCAACATCCATTCCTGTTTTTATTATCTGAAAATTAGCATTGAACAACCCTCTCACTCCTGGTATATCTTTTCTACAGAAATTACTACTTTTCCTAAAAGCTTGGTGGACTCACGACCCAAACTCCTACTGCAGGTACTTTGCCAACATTTTTCCATTTATGTGGAATTGTAGATGGATAGGTGATGCTGTCACCTTCATTCAAAACAACAGACTTGTCACCAAGTGAGATTTCAACTGAACCCTGAATAACTAACCCAGATTCAATCCCCTCGTGTGAATAAAAGTTCTCCCCACTATCATAACCTGGTTCAAGGTAAGATATGAACATTGAATAAGCCCTGTTTTTCGAAGAAATGAGTTCATAGGTGAGACCTGGCGAAACAAAAACTCTACGTCTCTCTTCCTTGCGGACTACTCCTTTGAGTGCTTGTTCACCGATGTCTTGTTCGACGAGTGAAATAATAGTTTCACCAAGGGCTGCAAGAATCCTCTTGAGAGTACTCAAAGAAGGTGAAACTCTGCCATGCTCGATCTGACTTATCAAGCCAGGTGTCACATCGGCCAGTTTTGCTAGTTCCCTAACTGTCATTTGTTTGGACTGTCTGAGAGACCTTATCTTGCCGCCTATGTTGTCAAGTTCGCCACCACTCATATGTCTCACTCCTTCCCTGATACAAGAAAAGTTAGATCTCCATACAATTTCTGCAATTTTTCGAACTCTTCTTTGTCATAGAAATTTATTTGACCTCTACCAAAATATTTTGCCACCTCGACACAAAAACGAGAAGCGAGCTCTATATCTACTTCGTGAGAAGCACCCGTTGCACAACCTGCAACCGGGGTTTCTGTTGTTATGGCTACCCCGACCACAGGCACATCAACAACAGTACAAGGTTGCATAATACTATTAAGATGATACACTCCATTCCCATAAGGCGTGATGTCTTGAATTGTTATCGGTAAAACAAACGGCATAGTTCCACAAACTCTTTCGTATATATCTAGTAAATCATCTGCTACTTTTATTATATAACCTTTCAATACCGTTGGTGAAATTGCAAAACCTTTCCTCTTGGCAATACGATTTCCTTTAGTTGTGTCTATAGAAAGAACAGCGTCCACGTGTTTGTTTAGCATAAGTTTCAAAACTTCTCTCACACCAATGGGGGAATCCATGAAAGGGACAGGTTTGTGGTCAATTGTCGGTGCGTTTGGACAGATGTGAGTTGTTATGTACACATTTCCCGTTAAAATCTCACCTTTATCCTTCATTTGTGCTAACTTCAAAGCTGTTGCCAAAGCCGCAATCGCACCATCGGCATCGCTCACCATTCCTATCATCTGAGGTCTTGCTCCTACGCCTCCAAGTTGTCCAACTACTCCAAGGGCAGGTGCTTTTTCATCTTCTCCTTCTATAGTTATTCTCACTAAATCTGTCATCCCTCTTGAAGTTACAATTCTTTCAAACTCCACTTCAACACCTTTATAACTTTTGAACAGTTCACAGATCTCTTTGCCACTGACCTTTGGGCTATCCAGTAACTCCATTATGGTGAGAACCTGTGATAACATTCTCATACCCCCTTTTCGTACAGATGACATCTGATTTTTCTGTCTCCAATTTCCGTGAGCTTTGGGCTTTCAAAACATTTTTCAAAAGCCAGAGGACATCTTGTTCTAAAAACACATCCCTTCGGTGGACTCAGTGGACTTGGTATCTCACCTTTAATCGAGAAACTTGCAAGATTTTCTGTGCCAATTCTTGGTACAGATTGTAGGAGTCCTTTTGTATAAGGGTGTAGAGGATCTTGTATTACGTATTCTGTTTTTCCAATTTCCATGATCTGACCCAAGTACATGACCATTGTTTGATCTGAAAGGTGGTTCACTATCTTCAAATCATGGGTAATGAGTATGTAAGTCAGTTCGTACTTTTCCTTGAGTTCGACGAGCAAGTTCAAAATCTGTGCTTGCACAGATACATCCAGTGCCGAAGTAGGTTCATCGAGTATAAGCACCTTCGGCTTCAGTATTAAAGCTCTTGCGATTGCAACTCTTTGTTTTTGCCCACCACTCAATTGGTGAGGATACTTCTTGAGCACATCTTCTGTTAGACCGACTGACTTAATAGTATCGAAAACTAATCTTTTACGTTCTTTTTTACTTAGAATCTTGTGGATGCGCAATCCTTCTTCGACAATGAATGATACTGTTTTTCGTGGATCTAATGAACTGTCTGGGTCCTGAAAAACCATTTGAATATCACTGCTTTTCATATTTTTCTCAAAGACCTTGTTTTCATAGATGATCTTTCCAGATGAGGCACTATAGATCCCACTTAAAATTCGAGCGATAGTTGATTTTCCAGAGCCACTTTCGCCGACTATGCTGAAGACCGAACCTTTTTCTATTTCAAAAGAAACTTCTTGGACAGCTTTCAAAAATTTTTTAGGTTTTCCAAAGATACTGAATTCTACTGGAAAGTCTTTACATAGATTTTCAACCTTCAAAAGCATCTATTGGTACACTCCTTTATGAAGCCAACATTTCACTATTCTGTCGTTCACCAAAAAGTCATCTGGTTCTTTTTCCATACATAATGGCATCTTTTGTGAACATCTCGGGTGAAACCTACATCCAGCGGGAGGATCGATGAGGCTTGGTACACTGCCTTCAATTGATCTGAGTTTTGTCTTCCTTTCTTTCATATCTGGTATGGAGGAAATCAAACCGGCCGTATATGGATGTAAGGGCTTTTCGAAGATCTCTTCAGTTTTCGATATCTCGCATATCTTTCCTGCATACATTACAATGACTCTATCTGCGATTTGAGAAACAACGCTAAGGTCATGACTTATGAAAAGAATCGAGGTCTTTGATTGAATCTTCAATTTCCTGAACAACTGTATTATCTGAGCCTGTATTGTTACATCGAGAGCAGTTGTCGGTTCATCCGCTATGAGTAACTTTGGTTGGCATAACATAGCCATCGCTATCATAGCTCTCTGTCTCATACCACCACTGTATTCAAAAGGATACCTTTCGGTCATTTCCTCTGGTTCTGGGATACCAAGTTGTTTCATCATTGCTGTGACTTTACCTATCGCCTCTTTGTACGACATACCATAATGCTGCTCGAGTACCTCTGACAGTTGTTTCCCGATCTTTATATTGGGATTGAGTGAGTTCAAAGGATTTTGAAAAACCATACTGATCTTTGTACCTCGTGGGTGATTGTTAACTTTTAAGAGATCTTTACCTTCAAAGATTATCCTTCCTTTAACGACCTTTCCTTGCGGTTTTGGAACAAGTCCCATTATGGCAAGAGCGGTCACACTCTTACCCGATCCGCTCTCTCCCACCATTCCGACACATTCATTTTCGAAGATTTTGAAAGAAACACCGTCAGGTGTTTTGAATTTCCCATTCGAAACCTTGAATTCCACTGCTAAATCTTCAACGGATAGAAGGGGATTCAAAACTCTCTCCTCCTGTTGGTGAAATACTCTTTGACACGTTCTAAAAGATCTGAGTCATTTACAAGGTCAAGGACAGTAAATGCAAGTGCTTTAGTGGCTCTTATCATGGCTTCATATCCATAATTTGAGTTAGCTGCCAAGGCAAATTCCTTGGTGTGAGTTGGTATCATTTTGTCCTGGGTTATATTGATGTAGGCATGAATTGCTGGAACGACTTGTGTCACTGCTCCCATGTCTGTAGAACCTACACCCTGTTCGTAAGTCCTGGCAGAAATCTTTTCACCAACAAGTTTGTAGTTTTCTTCAAGGGCTTTTGCCAGTGGAACATTCACATAAACCTCAGGCATTTCTTCTTCAATGGTGATTTTGTTGGTACAACCAGTCATTGCACTAGCGCCTTGTACGAGATTTCTGAGTTTTTGTTCCAAGAGATCTACTTCCTCAATCCTCAAAGCTCGGAGCCCAATTTCTGCACTAGTGTATTCAGGAATCGTGTTGAAAGACTGTCCTCCGTTGATGATTATTCCATGGATTCTAACTTTTTCTGGGAGTTGCTGTCTGAGCAAACCTATTGAACTGAACAAGAGTACCATTGCATCAAGTGCATTGATACCTTTTGATGGATCTGCTGCAGCATGTGCCGATTTACCAAAGAACTCTATTTTGTAACGACGTATAGCGTAAGCTATGTCAAAACCAGTACTCATAGATGCAGGATGTATCATCATTGCAACATCAATGTCTTTGAAGACACCTAATTTTATAAGATCTTTTTTTCCTGCACCATGTTCTTCTGCTGGACAACCAATAACTGTAAGTGTAAAAGGCAATTTTTCAAGGGCTTTTTTTAATCCAACGGCAGCGCCACAACTCATCGTACCTATCATGTTGTGACCACAGGCATGACCTATCGCTGGCAATGCGTCGTACTCAGCTAAAAGGGCAATTTTTGGTTTGGAGCTACCTGCAGTTGCAATAAAAGCTGTTTCAAGGCTCCCCACCTTTCTTTGAACACAAAACCCGCTCTCCTGTAAGAAATCCGCAAGCAGCTGTGAAGACTTGAATTCTTGGTAAGACAGCTCTGAAAATTTAAAGATCTCTTTTCCCAAATCAATCAGCTGATCTTTCAGTAGATCAATCGCCTCAGAAATTTTATTTTTCAACGCGATCACCTCTTCATTATTCATTTTTTCAGTCTGGGATCTAATAAATCTCGCAAACCATCACCGAGTATGTTGAAACCAAGGCACGTTATCAATATGGCGAGCCCCGGGAAGATAGCCATATGTGGTGCCGTTTGTAAGTAATTTTTTGCTTCCGAAAGCATGCTTCCCCACGATGGAGTTGGTGGCTGGACTCCAAGCCCTAAAAAGCTCAATGTTGCTTCACTGATGACAGCACCAGCAAAGTTCAATGAAGCGTACACGATCAAAACAGGTACGATATTTGGAAGGATGTGCCACAAGATTATCCAAAGATTGGAAGCACCCATTGATCTTGCAGCAAGTACAAATTCTTCGTTCTTAATGTTCATCACAGCACTTCTCATGACTCTTGCAAAACTTGGTACCATCACAATTCCTATTGCCAACATCGCATTGAAAAGTCCAGCACCCAGAACGGCCATCATAGCTATGGCAAGGAGTACATATGGGAATGACAAGAGTGCATCGATGAATCTCATGATTAAAGCATCAACAAAGCCTCCAAAGTAACCAGAAATCACACCAAGGAAGGTGCCAATCAACGCTCCTATACTCACTGCAACTATCCCAACCATTAGCGATACGCGGCTTCCGTACACTAATCGTGAAAATATATCTCTGCCATAGTCATCTGTTCCTAAGATATGTCCGCCTTCATTTGGTTTTGCAAAAACGTTTAAGAAATCCATATCATCAACAGGATGAGTTGCTATCATTGGTGCGAAGACTGCTGAGAAAATGTTCACACAGATTATCACAAGTCCAAAGATGACCTGCTTGTTTAGGAATTTCATTCTACACACTCCTGTATAACTGTCTTATTTTTGGATTTATGAATGCATAGGTTATATCAACGATCAAGTTGACAAAGATATAAACGATGGCTGTAAAAAGAACTTCTCCTTGTACTAGCATATAATCGCGTCTGAAGATCCCATCGACCATCAACTTGCCAAGTCCTGGTAGAGCGAAAACGGTTTCTGTGAGTACAGCACCAGCAAGCAGATTTCCAAGTTGTAGACCTATAACTGTTATCACAGGTATGAGTGCATTTTTCAGTGCGTGTCTGTAAAGAATCAAAGTTTTCTTCAAACCCTTGGCATAGGCTGTTCTAATATAATCCTGGTTTAAAACTTCGAGCATGCTTGATCTTGTAAAACGCGCAATTGTTCCGGTAGAAAGAATGCCCAGAGCTAGCGATGGAAGAATAAAATGACTCACTGCATCCCATAAACCTTTGGATATATCTCCTAAACCAACGGCTGGTAGCCAACCAAGTTGTAGTGAGAACACGATGATCAAGATCATACCAAACCAAAATATGGGAACTGAGATACCTATCAGAGCGAGTATGGTAACCAATAAATCAACGAATGAATTATGTTTCATAGCTGCTACGATGCCTATTGGTATACCTATCACAATGGCGATGAACAGCGCACACAAACTCAATGTGACAGTCGTTGGCAATCTTTCCAGAATCAACGTTAAAACATCCTGCCTATATATGAGGGATCTCCCAAGATCTCCTGTGAGAACCTTTTTTAAATAAATTACAAACTGCACTAAAATCGGTTTATCCAAGCCGAGTTGCTGTCTGAATCGAACGATGTCCTCTGCTCTTGCCTGTGGACCGAGTAGTACCGCGGCTGGATCACCGGGTATCAGTTTCATTATGAGAAAGACTGTGAGTATCACAAAGAACAAGGTGGGTATGACTTGAACAAACCTTTTCAAGATATATTTCGCCATCAAACCACTCCGAAAACCAAGAGCGCTAGCGCGCCCTTGGTTCATTTCTCAACCCATACGTTTGTGCCCGGTGCATACAGACGAATCATCATATCAGGTGAGGGTTTGTAACCCTGAACTTTCTTGTTTACACCGTTGACGACCAATTTATGCCACATGGGAAAATAATAGAGATCTTTCATGATCAACTCTTCTGCCTTTCTGTAATACTCCGTTCTCTGTTTCTGATCTACCGAGGACTCACCAAGTTCAATGTATCTGTCTACCTCTGGATTATTATAGGCACCACCGTTCCCATAAGTTCCTTTTCTTGAGGAATGGAACATGTAGAAGATGAAAAATTCTGGGTCGGGGTACCAAGTCCATCCAATCGTATAGGCATCAGCATCACCCTTTGAAGTAGTTGCTGTGAAAGCCCCCCATTCAAGTGACTGTACCTCGATTTCAAAACCAACTTTCTTCAGCATTGACTGAATTATTACGGCAGCCTTTCTTCTGTTGGGGTCTTCTGGTGTATATATAGTGAGTTTGACAGGTTTGTTTTCGTATCCGGCTTCTCTCAGGAGTTGCTTTGCTCTTTCGGGATCATACTTAGTATAGAAAGACTTCACGTTAGGATTGTACGCCCAAGAACCAGTTGGGATGGGACCATACGCCGCTTGGGCAGTTCCATTCGGAAAGATCACCTTTACGAGTTGTTCTAGATCGATCCCCCGGAAGAAAGCTTCTCTCACTCTCTTGTCGGTGGTGGGACCTTTTATCGAGTTCATGTAAACTGCAAAGACGTTGCAACCACCGACCATCTTTGCTTCAACGTTTGCACTAGCGTTGACTTTTGGAATATCTTGGTCCAAGACATCGCTTGTTATATCAACCTCACCACTTAGAAGAGCGACTGTGAGAACCGATTTGTCTGGTATGAATTTGTAAACGATTTGTTTCAGATACGGTCTCTCGCCCCAGTAATTTTCATTCCTCTCAAAGACCATGTGACTGTCTTTTACCCATTCTACCATCTTGAATGGTCCCGTACCCACTGGATGGAGTGTAAATTGGTCCTTCCAGCCTTCACATTCTTCTTTGGGAACAACAGCAGCTCCGATGTCTGTGAGAACTGTCAGGAACGGTGCATATGGGTACTTGAGGATTATCTTTACCGTGTATTTGTCAAGGACTTCGACACGGTCAACCATGTAAATTCTTACCATGGGCGATATGGAGATTTCTCTCTCAAAGCTGTACTTCACATCTTCGGCGGTCATTTCCCTACCATCTTGGAACTTACCCTTTTGGAAATGGACACCCTTTCTCAGTTTGAATATCCATTCCTTCAAATTTGGACTGACTTCCCAAGATTCTGCCAAGAGTGGATGGATTTCCTTGACATCAGCGTCGTATGCAACCAAGGTTTCAAAAACATTTCTCATTGACCTGTGCTGAAGCAAGGTCTTGATACATTGCAGGGTCCATAGTCGTTGGATTTTGATCTGACCCAACCCTGATAACTGAATCATAGTTTGGTGCAGCTAAGATTGTCACAAAAAATGCCACA
>JBKBIU010000242.1:0-2623 GCA_046294065.1 Pseudothermotoga sp. | reverse complement strand
GAGTGAAAAAATTCCGAGCAGAACAAGAAACCTTTTCATCATGATACCCCCTTTGTTTAAAATGATTATACGTGCAAAAACTGATATCGTCAACCTAAACTGATTTTGCAGAGAATGTGACATAATAAATCAAGTATGACCAAAATCGAAATAAATGAGCAATTTCTGACGGCACTGGAATTGATGGAAAAATCAAATAAAAATATCTTCATAACTGGTAGGGCTGGTACTGGCAAGTCGACGTTGCTCAAGTATTTTCGTGATAAGACAGAGAAAAAAACTGTGGTTCTTGCATCCACAGGTGTTGCAGCGCTGAATGTGGATGGTGAGACGATCCATTCCTTCTTCAGGTTCAAGCCTAATGTAACCTTTGAAAGTATCCGAGTGTTAGATGACGAGATCTACAAACAAATAGATACGATCATCATCGATGAAATTTCAATGGTCAGAGCGGACTTACTTGACTGTGTGGACAAATTTTTGCGTCTGAACGCCAAAGATTTCACCAAACCATTTGGTGGTGTCCAAATGATTTTGATAGGGGATCTGTATCAACTACCTCCGGTTGTTACCAAGAAAGAAAAGGAGTTTTTCAAAGAACGGTACGAGAGTGAATACTTTTTTGATTCAGATGTTTTCAAAAGCGTTGATTGGGAGTTCATAGAACTTGAGAAGATTTACAGACAAAAGGACGAACTTTTCTTAAGAACTCTCGATGAAATAAGAAAAGGTCATGTAAATGATGACACTCTTTCGATCCTCAACAGTAGGGTAAATGCACCATTGGATACAGATTATCCTGTCTATTTAACCAGTCATAACCAGACAGCACAAGAGTTGAACCAAGAAAAACTCAGACAAATTAGAGGAAAACTGTATAAATTCCAAGCAAAGATGACAGGAAGTTTCGATGAGAATTCTGTACCAGCAGATTATATACTCAGTTTAAAGAAAGGCGCACAAATAATGATGTTGAACAACGACAGCGATGGGCGATGGGTGAACGGTTCTGTGGGAAGGGTGGTGAATATAGACGATGATGAAGGTGTCGTTGAAGTGATCTTCCCTGACGGAAGAGTCGAAGAGGTGACACCACATACCTGGGACATCTTTCACTACAGTTATAACAATCACAAAAAGAGTATTGAAACAGAAGTAGTTGGCACTTTCACACAATTTCCCATGAAACTTGCCTGGGCCGTTACTATACACAAAAGCCAGGGAAAAACTTTTGAAAGTGTTATCATAGAACTATCAAAAGATCTCTTTGCACCAGGGCAATTGTATGTGGCACTCAGTAGATGTACCAGTCTAGGTGGTATCCGGCTCTCAAGAGCTGTGACTAAAAAAGATATAATCTTTGATAAGAAAATCATCAAGTTTTTGAGCGATCTTCAATACAAACATAGTGAAAGGAGAATATCTCTCGAGGAAAAAATAGCACTTATCAACAAGGCCATAGAACAGAAAAAATATCTCTTGATTACTTATTTGAGACCTCATAATGAAAAATCAAAAAGAATCGTCGAACCAAGACAAATAGGCAAATTTTCTTATTCTGGAAAGAAGTTCTTGGGCTTTTGTGGCTACTGTTTTGAAAGGAAAAGTGTCAGAACCTTCAGGTTAGATAGGATACTCGACATCAGGTTAATCAATGATACGGAGGTGTCAAGATGAAAGGATTCAATGGTTTAGTAAATCAGGGCATGTTTTTGAGATCAAAGAACGATTATGAGTCGAGCAAGGTGGTCATCTTGGGTGCACCTTTGGATCAAACAACAAGTTTTAGACCAGGAACGCGCATGGCACCAAGAAGAATCAGAGAGCTTTCATATGGTTTAGAAGATTACAGCCCATATCTGGATCTATCATTGAATGATAGATATTTTTGTGACATTGGTGATATAGAAATGCCTTTTGGTAACCCTCATAAAGCACTTGATCTGATTGAAAAAGCTACAAAGAAGATAGTCGAAGACGAAAAAATACCTCTCTTTATAGGTGGAGAGCATCTGATAACATATCCTATCGTGAAACAGATTGCAGCGAAGTATCCACGATTAAAAGTTGTTCATTTTGATGCACACGCGGACCTCAGAGATACTTTTTTTGGTGAAAAGTTTTCACATGCCACAGTTCTAAGAAGAGTTTGTGAATGCATCGAAAACAAGCATCTGTATCAATTCGGTATTAGATCTGGTGTGAAAGAAGAATTTGAATTTGCAAAGAGTCACACAAATACTTTCCCTTTCAAGGTGAGAGATCCCTTCATGAAAGCACTCGATGAACTAAAAGGTTTTCCAATCTATATCACCTTTGATATAGACGTACTGGATCCGGCTTTTGCACCCGGCACCGGCACACCTGAACCAGGCGGATGCAACTCGCAGGAGATCTTTGAAGTGATCCAAAGATTTGGAGAACTCCATATCGTCGGTTTCGACCTGGTTGAGGTATCTCCTATGACAGATCACTCTGAAAGGACGTGCATTTTGGCGGCAAAAATAATCAGAGAAGTCCTGTTATCCATTGGCTGATCACCTTTTTCTGAAGATCTTTCCAGGTCGAGCTTTCGTATGTTCACACTCAAAGATTACAGGTTCGCCATTCACTATCACATGAA
>JBKBIU010000241.1:0-2624 GCA_046294065.1 Pseudothermotoga sp. | reverse complement strand
ATGAATGCAAAGCAAGTGGGAATGTTCATAGCCAAAAACCATTTTGGACTTTCACTTAGACAAGTAGCAGAACTGTTTGGCAGGTCACATCCCACCGTTTCACACACTATACAAAAGGTAGAAGAACTGGTCAACAGTGGAAATGTCGTGGTGAAAAACCAAATCGATCAAGTTGTCAAATACCTAACAGACAAAGTTTCCAATCAGTTCGTTTAAAAGTACTTTAAAATCCTTCATTTGTTTATCTGCTAAAAGAATAATGCGCCTTCAAGAAAAAATGCTCGCACAATACCACGCCTTTATGATTTTGGCAAGCAATGGAGTTTCTTAATTCCACCCCTCACAGAATGTGGAGAAATACAAAAGACATCGAGCAAACAGCAGAATTTTTCCACAAGATAAAAGCAAATAAGAGAAAGATACAGAGCGCCAAATTTATTTATATTCGGTCCATATGAAATAGTTAATCATAAAAAATGATATGAAGATGAAGAAGAACTGTAAATGAAGTCATAACCTGGAAGTTTCAGATGAAACAATCAAGTAGCTACCAAAAGCTTTATCTTGAATAAAAAGGTGGGAGACAAGATCGTCATTCCTAAACATCGATTAGCAAACAGTGTGAAAAGTCATAAAAGGTCATCTTCTACTTAGGGATTTTTCTTTCGTGAACGACTCGAAAAAAGAAAAGACAAGTTAACCAAGACTTTGAAAATCAATCAAACCATGACAGCTCAGCCCGCTCAAATGAATATGTATCTATCCTTGAGTATTTAACAAACCATACCTTTCAAAAAATGATCTATCTAAAAACAACTTCGAGCTTGTTCAGCTGCTGCAGAAAGCTTCGTTTCGTCTTATGATCAACCTCAGCCAAATAAACTCGACAGTTCAACTTTCTACTTTTGTTCATATATTTACTATTTTTCTTTAATACAAACGTCATAGTATTCATTTAAATTTTTTATGTAGAATATTTTGTTTTATCCATGGGGGTGTATCCATGTATTACAGATGTACAAACTGCGGCAAAGTCTATTATTCCGCGGCAAGGCTTGAAGGTGAGATGCTAACCTGTGAAGAGTGTAGTGCAAAGGTGACGCCCGTTGAAAACTACGATCCAAAGACCTTGCAAAACAGTAACAACGAGAAAAAGTTAGACAATGTTCATAGGTTACATGAATGTTGAACAAAGGTGAAAAGGAAAAATAGTGGTATACACTCTGCTTGTCCCTTTTCTTAGCTTGTGCAAAGAAGAAGATAGAATAAATATAAATACAATCTTTATATCACAAAGATATCCTACCTGGTTTCTGTTTACTCCACTTCTTTATAGAATAATTTTGGCATGGGGGGAAAATGTTGAGATTAGAAGTGATTTTCAAAACGGCGACCTGTTCTATACCTATCAACTATCATTATCAACTATGCAGCTTTGTATACAAGAGACTCAAGCACAAAGACAGAGATTTTGAAAGTTTTCTGCACGAACAAGGCTTTAAAGGGTTCAAGATGTTTACCTTTTCACAGTTGTTCTTCGACAAATCCGCTGTAAGAGACAATTCGCTCCTCATATGGCCATCTGGTGGTAGATGGTACGTGTCCTCAATAAGTGAAGATTTTCTCATGTATTTTTTCTCTTCTCTTATAGAGATTCCACAGATAGAGATACGAAGAACCATTTTTCCCATCGAACAGGTAAGTCTTCTCCCAGAGATTGAGTTTAAGGAAGAAATGGAGTTTTTCATGCTGTCGCCATTGGTAGTCAGCATTCCCGTAGATAGAAATGGGAAGCTCTATCACAAATATCTGTTTCCAGGAGATGAACAGTTTGAACAAGTTTTGAGCAAGAACCTGATAAAGAAATACGAAGCCTTTTACAGAGAGAAGATTGATGGTTCTATTTCAATAGAACCAGATTGGGAATACATAAAGAAACGATCGAAAATTACAAAGCTCATTGATATAAATGGAATAAAGATAAAGGGTTCTATCTTCCCGTTCAAAGCAAGCGGAGACATCAGATTACTCAAGATTGCTTATGAAGTAGGTTTTGGTGAAAGAAACAGCCTTGGTTTTGGGATGGTTAAGACCTTAAAGGATGACTTCCCACAAAAAGCTTCAAAAGAGCTTTTCAAAATTGACTAGGACGTGATTTCGATGGTCTCAGGGAGTGTTTTGCTTAGTTACACAGTATGTGACAGAGAAGCCTGGTTGATCGCTCACAACATAGAACCAGATCAGAACAATCCATTCATAGAAATTGGCCGGCTCATTCATACGGAAAGTTATAAAAACCATCAGATTAGGGAAATTTCTCTACCAGGTATGAAAATCGACATGATCTATGAGCAGGGGCAGGTTGTTATCGTTGGAGAGATTAAGAAATCATCAAAATTTCTCAGGGGAGCAAGGTTACAGTTACTTTACTATCTCAGTGAAATCAAAAAAGACACGTCGACGCAGTAGGAAAGATACTCATTCCGAAAGAGAAAAAGCAGATAAATATAATCCTCGATGAACAATCTGCAAATGAAGTGACGTCCTCCCCTCAATGAATTGAGGGGCATCCTCAAGCGGATGCACACAGAGGTTTACCCTCGTGCTTCGGTTCAGCGACACCG
>JBKBIU010000240.1:0-2639 GCA_046294065.1 Pseudothermotoga sp. | reverse complement strand
AAGGTCGAAGAATTTGTTTTCAAAGAAAAGTTGGCTAAGTTCTGGGGAAAGCTGAACCTATTGCGTGGCGGCGAAACCTCTCAAAAGATAAAAATAGGTGTTGAAAAGGTGCTTTTAAAGAAGGATGATAGAGATAATTGTTTAGACATTCAACGTTATGTCCAAGCAAGATCAGAATCACAAATAATACAATACGATGAGAAATTTCTTAGTGGAGTGCTAAATGATCAAATGGTTGAATCTGTTCTACCGCCTGAGGGATTGTGGAAAAACAAGAAGGGTGGTTTTGTAATAGTTGAATGCCCTCAAACTATTCCATGTGATCCATGCCATACGAATTGTCCAACCGGAGCGATTTTGCCCTTTGCCAACATAAATGATCTACCAAAGATTGACTATTCAAAATGCACTGGATGTGCTTTGTGTGTTGCCTCTTGTCCTGGACTTGCCTGTTTTGTGGTCGATCTTACGCATCATGAAGACGACAAAGCCATTCTAAAACTGCCATACGAAATGCTTCCAAGACCTCAAGTCAACCAAGAAGTACTTTGCCTTGATAGAGAAGGTAATGCTATAGCAACGGGAAAGGTAATCAGAGTACAGGAGCCAAAAAAGGATAGAACACTTGTGGTTCATGTAGTTGTACCCAGAAAACTAGTTAACCAGATCAGGGCAATGAGGGTGATCAAAAATGGATGAAGAGATTTTTGTTTGTCGTTGTGAAGAGGTAACTTTGCGTGAAATCAGGGATGCCATAGGATCTGGCCACACGACCCTCAGTGAGTTGAGAAGGTTATTGCGTGTAGGCATGGGACCTTGTCAAGGTCGTGGATGCAGGGAAATCATTCTTCGAGAGATTGCAAAGCAAACAAGAACACCGATTGAAAAACTCTACCCTGCCAGATTCAGACCACCGTCGAAGCCTGTACCAATGGGTCTTGTTAAAAACGACGGAGTCTGACAAAAATCTTACTAAAGAGGGAAGTGGTACATATGAGAAAGCCAAAAATTGTTGTAGTTGGAGGAGGTTGGGGTGGTTGTGCTGCTGCAGCGGCTGCACGAAAAGCAGGCGCCGAAGTGATATTGCTTGAAAGAACAGATATGCTTTTAGGAACAGGCTTGGTCGGAGGAATCTTCAGAAACAATGGAAGATTCACCGCGGCTGAAGAAATGCTTGAAATGGGAGCAGATATCTTCTCTGTGATGGATAATTGTGTAACTCATACGAATGTTGAGTTTCCAGGACATAAGCATGCAAGTTTGTATAACGTCTACAAAATTGAGCCAGCGGTCAAGGATTATTTGATCAGTCTGGGCGTACAGATTTTCACCCAAGCGAGGGTTATCGACGCAGTAAAGGAGGGAAACAAGGTTTCCTGCGTCGTTGTCGAAGGTCTTGACCCTGTTCAAGCAGATGCCTTTGTAGATGCCACTGGGACATCGGCGGTACCTGCAAACTGTACCAAATACGGAAATGGTTGTGCCATGTGCATTCTCAGGTGCCACAGTTTTGGACCAAGAGTAAGTATAACGACCAAAGTGGGGATCGAAGAATGGATTGGCAAAAAACCTGATGGAAGCAGTATTGGGGCTATGAGTGGTTCTTGCAAGTTATGCAAAGACTCAGTCTCTCCAGAGATAGTCAAAGAGCTTGAGGAAAAAGGCTCTGCGTTGGTTCCTGTACCACTTGAAGTTCGTGAAGAAGAAAAGCTTCTCAGTATGAAAGCGTGCCAACAGTATGCACTTGAAGAATTCATTGAGAACCTTGTTTTGCTTGATACCGGTCCTGTCAAATTGATGACACCTTTCTTTCCTCTTGAGAGACTTAGAAAGGTTCCAGGTATGGAAAGGGCAAGATACGAGGATCCAATCGCTGGTGGTAAAGGTAATTCCATGAGATACTTTGGTTTCGCCAATTGTACGCCAGAACTTCAAGCGATTGGTTCTGTAGATAACCTTTTCTGCGCAGGTGAAAAGGCCGGTGCGATGGTAGGACACACCGAAGCGATCGTTTCTGGGACCTTGGCGGGTCATAATGCCGTAAGACTAGTCTTGGGTGAAAGACTCCTTAAACTACCAGATGAACTTGCAGTGGGAGATTTCGTCAACCACGTAATAACCCAGATGAAAAAAGAAGAGGGAAGGCAGTATAAATACACCTTCTCTGGGTCAATCTATTTCAAGAGAATGCAAGAAAGGAATCTCTATACTACAGATATCAAACTGATAAAAGAAAGAGTTCAAAAGGTTGGCTTACAGTTGATCTTCAACAAAAAACTTGTTTAGGGGGTGTAAGGCGTGACTGTTGAACTTGGATTGGCTCACTGGTTGTACCTGTTTTTCATGATCGCAGTCGTCGTTACCATGTTTCTCAGAAAGGACACACCACTCATTTGTATCATTGGTGCCTTGTGTGTGGGATGGGCAGTGACGGGCTCTTTCTTAGGTGCGATCCAATCTGTCTTTAACGCTATAGTTGTTGCGGCAGTTGAACTGATCGGTATCGTGGTAGTCATTTCCTTGATGGTTGCTCTCTCCAAACAGATGGAAAGAAGCGGAGCTGCAGCTGTTCTTATAAGGACCTTGGGTAAACCTATCAAGGGGCCAAACTCGGCATTCTGGTTTGTTGGTATCATCAC
>JBKBIU010000239.1:0-2640 GCA_046294065.1 Pseudothermotoga sp. | reverse complement strand
CCAATCTACAGCGAACAACACACACGAGATCGATCCTGAAAAGTGGTGGAAGATCGTTGTACAAGGTTTTCACGCTATGGACGAAAACTTGAAAAAAAAGATTGTCTCAATCTGCACAACAGGCCAGGGACCAACGACTGTACTCGTTGACAAAGATGGTAGAACAATCAGAAAAGCTATCACTTGGCTTGACAAAAGAGGATATGAATATATCAATTCTGTAATTGAAAAAGGAATCGATGAGCAGATCGCTACGGTGATCTCTCATCTTCTTTCAATTGAAAAAGATATTGATCAAGCTTATCTGATTCAACCCAGTGATTATATAGTTCTGAAATTGACAGGCTCCATAGTGAACGCAACCTTTCCATTCGAAGGATATCTTCCGTGGGACCAAAAAGTTTTAGAACTCTACGGTCTGAACAAAACCTTTCTCATACCCGAACTCATACCAACAGGAAGCATAATCGGTAGAATCAGTAAAGAAGTTTCCAAAGCCTTGGGGCTGAACGACCAAGTTAAAATCATTGCCGGATCTGTAGATTTTGCCATGGCCCTTGTCGGTACAGGTGTTTTGGAAGATGGGATGCTCTGCGATCGAGGCGGCACATCTCAGGGATTGACACTTTGCAGTAGAGAAAGATTTTGTTGCCAAGGTCTAATAACGGTGCCTTTTTTCGTAAAAGACTATTGGAAGGTAAGCGCCGTTATGACAACGACTGGCAAGTCCTACGAATGGCTCTCACGAAATGTGACCAGAACAAGATTGGTGGAACTATCGCAGTTGATCGCTGTGAAAAGGCCAACGAATGTGATTTTCTTGCCACATCTGAACGGTGAAAGAAGTCCATATTGGAACAAAGACCTCAAAGGAGTATTCTTTGGATTGACTCTGAAAGATGATTGGAGATCTCTTTTAGTTTCTGTCATTGAAGGCGTTGCCTATGCCATGAAAAACATTGTTCAGATAATGGAGTCGTGTGGATACAAGATAAAAACCATCAGAGCAACAGGTGGCCAAGCCATGAATGAACTATGGAACCAGATAAAGGCTGACGTCTTAGGAAGAGAAATTGAAGTACCAGAGATTTTCGATTCGGAATTGCTCGGTTGCGCAATAATTTCCAACTCCACTTTGACGGGGAAAAGTTTTACAGATCTGAGCAAAAAGGTTGTAAAGATTTCAAAGGTATTTACCCCTATGATAGCCAGACATCATGAATACGAAAGATGTTTCCAAGTCTATAAAGAACTGCATGAACGCAATATCGATCTTTTCAGCAAGCTGTGATCATCCAAGATTACAAAAGAATTTGACAGCAGCAGAGGCATTTGCCCTTGGATTGTAACCTCCTTCTTGAATGACCAGTGTTGGCAACCTCAATTTTGAAATCTGTTTTGCAATTCTTGCATAATCTTCATCTTCTAAATTGAACTTACCAAATGGATCATCTTTATGAGTGTCAAACCCAAGAGAGAGTATGAGCACATCAGGATAGTAATCCCTTATCTCTCTGATGGCATAAGAAAGAGCTTCAGAATACTTTTCCCAATCTGCACGTGGTGGCAAAGGTAGGTTCAAATTGAAGCCTTCACCTGCTCCTTCTCCAATCTCACTTTCTTTACCGCTGATCCAAGGATAGAAAATCTTTGGATCACCATGAATTGATATATAGTAAACAAAATCAACGTTGTAAAAGATCTGCTGGGTCCCGTTACCGTGATGAAAATCAAGATCGAGTATGACTATCCTTTCTGTTCCCTTCTTGATCAAATAACTTGCTGCAATGGCCGCATTGTTGAAATAACAATAGCCTCCGCATAAATTCCGTGTAGCATGATGTCCCGGTGGTCTAACCAAAGCATAGACGGCATTAACATCCGATTCTACAATCGATGCTGCTGTCAAGGTCACATCAACAGCCCTTTTGGCAACATCGAAGGTGTTGTGAAGAATAGGCGTTCCTGTATCAAAACACATATCATAGCCAAAAACCTCTAATATGTATTCCTCATTCTCTGCCACTGATGCAGATTTTGTTTTCAACCACTCCACATATGCTTCCTCATGTACCATGTAAAGATAATTTATGGGGAACCTACTCGGTGGAACGAGATTATCAAAACCATGAAGTATCAGTGCTTCTTTTATAGTATCTATTCTGTCTGGTTTTTCAGGATTCTCTATGAACCTACCATTGTCGATCTCCTTGGTTGGTCTGTAAGTTGAATGGAAGGAATCATAGACTATTTTCATTTGTCCATCTCCTCAATTTTTTTCACGCGCTTTTCATGCCTTCCTCCTTCAAATCTCTCACTCAAGAATACTTCTGTTATCCATTGTGCCAGCTCACTGCTTATGAGTCTACCGGGGAGCACAAGCACATTCGCATCGTTGTGCAATCTTGCAAGCCTTGCCATTTCAGGAAACAAACAGAGTGCGGCACGTATACCTTTTATCCTGTTTGCCGCTATACTCATTCCGATCCCGGTGCCACAAACCAGTATTCCAAAATCAGCGTTTTTACTTTTTATATCATTTGCTACCTTCTTTGCAAAATCTGGATAGTCAACGGAATCTTCAGAATATGTCCCTTCATCAAGAACTTTGAAATCTTTAGATATTAAGAAGCCTTTGAG
>JBKBIU010000013.1:0-14878 GCA_046294065.1 Pseudothermotoga sp. | reverse complement strand
AGACGCCTTTCCAATAAAATAAGAGTTCATGCAGATCAAATAGCCATGTACGATGAGTATATGACTGAAGATGCTGAAATCCTTGTTTTAGCCTATGGATCCGTTGCAAGAAGTGCCATAAGGGCTGTTAAGATTGCAAGACAAGACAAGGTCAAAGTTGGTCTTTTCAGGCCTATAACGATCTGGCCAGTTGCCGCAACAAGACTGAAAAAACTCTTGGGACAAGTTGAGGGAGTCGTCTTTGCAGAAATGAATCTGGGTCAGTACGCAAAAGAAGTACTTTCTCTGACAAAAAAGAATTTGAGGGTTAAATTCGTCACAAAGGTAGGTGGCAGACTGATTACTCCTGAAGAAATCTTAGAAGGCATCAATTCATTACAAACAGAAATGATAGAATTCTAAGACAATCCTTTTTCCATAAATTCATTTTGAAATCAGGGAGGCGATGAGATGGTTTCCATGAATGATCTTGTGTCTATAGCTGCACAGATTGAAGCAAATGGTCAAGTTTTCTACAGTGATCTTGCACAGATCCAGCAAAACCCAGAACTCAAAGAATTCTTCACCCGGTTGGCAGAACAAGAGAGGACTCATCAACAAATTTTCAAAGCTCTGGCTCAAAAGGTAGAACAGTCTGTTTCCATCTCTAATTGGATCGAAGACGAAGTGAGTGGTTACTTAAAGAGCTTTGCCCAAGTTTCTATCTTTCCTGCGATGGAAAAAGCAAAACAAAACTTGACTCTTCGCCAGGCTCTTGACATAGCTATAAATGTGGAAAAGGATAGCATTATTTTTTATTCAGAGTTACTAAAGTATGCCGGCGATGAAAGAAAAACCATAGAGATTATTATAAATGAAGAGAAGAAACACTTGATAGATTTACTAAAGGTCAATCACGAACAATTTGGATAATCTCTGGGCGGAATTTCTTTCTGAATCTTTTATCGTAAAGTTTTATAAGCAGATAATAGCCTGCGACGGCTGAAATTGATATTGCAAAGGATATTATTTCCGAAAGAAAGATCGTTGCTATTATCAAGGATGTGACAAATATTATTGTCGGTACCGTGTAGACTATGAAGGCTATCTTCATACCACTTGTTGCCGGTGTTTTAACCAATACTTGATCTCCCACCTTAAGATCAAATTGTGCTTTGTCAACTTCAAGACTTATCATCTGTTTCTCTCCTGTGCAAAACATGTTTGCCGGACATTTCCCACACATGGATGTTCTCTCTTTTGCAAGCACCACAGTTGAATCTTTTATTTGCACTACCACCATCTTTTCACTCGCCACTGTTTTACCTCCTTCAAAGATTCATCTTCTTCAATCTTTCTTTTTATGACTTTGCTGATCTCGTAAAGATCAGTTCCATTTGTTCGAGGTAGTTCACCGCGTGAGATCTGAGATAAAGTACTGACTATCAATCTGCGAACTGGTACATATCTCTTAGTTTTCACCTTCATTATGAATTTGAGGGTATAGGCTCTCAAAAAACTAGCTGTAAAAAACATTATTTGTATCCCCACAATAGGGATTCCTAGAATCGAAAAACTGACTGGTGACAGCAATTTGGCAGTGATCCCTCCGAGGACAGCACCAATCAGCCCACCTATACCACCGAACATTGAATACATGGCAAAGTACGCCGGAGAAGAACTATGTGCAACCTCCATCGGTAATGTTAAGAAGGTGAGGTTTATAGCAGACCAAGCGATTCCAGACATGATGACATCGACAATCATCAAGTACTTCCAAGTGAATTGATTCATCAGAATCCACAGAGGAGAAACATAACAAGCCATTATGATCCCCAGAACGGCTACTGTTTTGTGCCCATACTTGTCTGAGAATTTTCCCCAAATATTGTAGAAAGTCATTGCAACTAGGCTGTTGACTACAGTAGTCACACCTATGTAGGAAAATGGCACGTTCAGATTTTTCAACAAATGATAACTATAGAAAGGAGAAGTGAAAGCTATCACTGCATTCCAAATCAAGTAGAACAAGCACAGCTTCATGAAGTTCTGGTCCTGAAAGACTACTCTGGTCTCTATGAGGGCTCCAGAGCTCTTGAGCGGAACTTCAGGTATCTTTTTCAAAGACCATAAAGAGATGAGCATCCCCATCATACCGATACCTATCACCAACTCGTAACCAAAAGGATCCTGAAATTTCTCAATGAGCAAGGAATACCCATAAAAGGCGACTAATGTTACAAGCGAAATATAGATATTTCTTCTGCCAAAGAAGGTACCCCTTTCTTCCTCTGGTATTAGATCACGAACTAAAGACGTCCAAGCATTTCCGGCGAGGGTCCCAAAGATCTGTGAAAAAGCGAAAACTAAAACAAAAACACCAGGACTTCTATTTGGTACAAGCAGCAATATCATCAACAATACCCAAGGAAACCTTGAGAAAAGATTGAAAAGATTTGTTAGAAACCTGCGCCTTGGGAACTTTCTCATTATCAAGGGTGAGATAACTTGAAATACTTGCGCAATCATTGGAAACGCTGCACTCAAACCAATGAGAAATTCATCGAGACCGAATGCCAAAGCAAGACCTGTGAAGACCGCACCTTGTGTAAGGAGTATAAAAAGTGTAGAAGCCACACCTTCAAGGTTCAAATAGAATCTCATCCTTTTACCACACCCAAAGGAACTAAGCGTGCGACCTTTCTTGATATGCCGATCTGATCCACTATTTCAACAACCTTCTCCACATCTTTGTATGTCTGCGGAGCTTCTTCGATCAAGGTCTTCTTCTCTTTGCTCATTGTCAGTATGCCCT
This sequence comes from Pseudothermotoga sp., assembly GCA_046294065.1. Lineage (GTDB taxonomy): Bacteria > Thermotogota > Thermotogae > Thermotogales > DSM-5069 > Pseudothermotoga_B. Next base: position 12,084 of record JBKBIU010000013.1, on the reverse strand, counting down.
TTTCCTTGAGTTCTTGCAAGACCTCATTGTATGTTAAATTCCGTAAAGCTGCCCTCCTTCCCAAAACCCTACCAGCACCATGCGCTGTGCTTGCATAAGAGATTTGTTCTGCTTTCTTTGTTCCAACAAGAACGTAAGAGGCACTACCCATGCTTCCAGGTATAAGAACAGGTTGTCCGGTTCTGATAAACTCATCTGAGAGCATCGTATTTCCAGGGCCCAAGGATCTTGTTGCACCTTTTCGATGGACTATGACCTTCTGTTTGTGATCTTCAACTTTTGCGATATTGTGCGCAACATCGTATAATAACCAAATTTCATGCTGCGGTAAGACTTTCTCAAAACTTTTTCTAATCATATCAGATATCATTTGTCTGTTCGCAAAAGCGTAGTTTGCTGCGCAATTCATAGCGTTGAAGTATTGTTGACCAATCGCATGATTGAATGGGGCATTTATCAGTTGCTTGTCTGGCAAGTTTTTATTGTGATCGGACAGTCTATCGCGCATGATCTGTATATAATCGGTAGCAATTTGATGACCAAAGCCCCGACTGCCGCAGTGTATGGAAATTGCCACCTGGTTCTCAAAAATTCCGAAGGCTTGGGCTACTTCTCTGTTGAAAATCTCATCGACTCTCTGTATCTCGATAAAATGGTTACCAGCTCCAAGCGTACTCAACTCATCAAGGCCTCTCTCAAAAGCCTTCTTTGATACATAACTTGGATCGGCTGGACTCAGCTTTCCTGTGTCCTCTATTCTGTTTAAATCTTGCTTTGTTCCAAAACCTTTACTGACAGCCCAATGAGCCCCATCGACGCAGACCTGCCGCAACGCCTTTTCGTCGACCTTGATTGCTCCGCTTGCTCCTACACCTACAGGTACAGTTTTATAAATCTGTTGAAGTAATTTCTCAAGTAAAGGTTTCACCTCACTGTCCGTCGCCGAAGTTAGCATCAGTCTCACACCACAATTTATGTCAAATCCTATACCGCCAGGTGAAATGACACCGTTATCGGCTGAAAAGACTCCTACTCCTCCTATGGGAAATCCATAGCCCCAGTGAATATCTGGCATGGCAATCGCTGCAATTATACCTGGCATATATGTCACATTAACTATCTGTTGTAGAGCTTCTTTGAATTCTGGGTCGTTGATCGTCTCTTGGTCCGTGTAAACAATGGCATCGACATTGACTCCTTTTATCTGAAACACAAATCGGTCGAGGCGCTTTATATCCATGAAATCACCCCTAAATTGATTATGCAACTGTTAGAGGAATAGTCAAGTGGGAAAGGAAAAAGGGGAATCACTCCCCTTTGGAGGCGACGGTGGGATTCGAACCCACGCATAGGGATTTTGCAGACCCCCGCCTTAACCGCTTGGCTACGTCGCCTTGCGATTGTATTATACCACGACATTTACGATGTTCAAGTGGCACATGAAGTGTTATCATTAAAAGCAGAAGATGGTGAGGAGGGATAGATTGTGAACTGGCTATACGTTGAAGAATTGAGAGATCATATAGGTGAAGAAGTTGAGCTTCGTGGTTGGGTCTGGAATATGAGATCTAGTGGAAAGATTCATTTCATTCAGTTCAGAGATGGTACGGGTTTTGTTCAAGTTGTAGTTGAGAGTTCTTCTAACAAACCGGAGGTTTTTGAAAGATCCTCTAAGCTCAGGATCGAATCCAGCGTCATCATCAAAGGTAAGGTGATGGAAGATAAACGATCTCCTTACGGAGTTGAGGTTCATGCGTACGATGTGATACCAGTACAGATACCAGATGAACCTTATCCAATATCAAAGAAGGATCATGGAATAGATTTCTTAATGTCATACAGACATCTGTGGCTAAGATCAAGGAGACAGTTTCACATCCTAAAGATAAGAGATGCGATTTTGACAGCCATAAGGCAGTTCTACAAAGATCGAAATTTCATTTTGATCGATACACCAATTTTCACCGGTGCTATCGGAGAGACTGCTGGAAATTTGTTCGAACTTGACTACTTTGATTATGGAAAAGTTTACCTGACACAGACGGGTCAACTCTATCTTGAAGCTGCTTGCTTAGCCTTTGGAAAGGTATATAACCTTGGTCCAACATTCAGAGCAGAAAAATCAAAGACGCGCAGACACCTTATAGAGTTTTGGATGCACGAAGCTGAGGTAGCATACTACGAACATGAAGACAATTTGAAGCTGCAGGAAGAACTTGTCTCATACATAGTGAAGTATGTCCTAGAGAATGCAAAAGATCATCTCTTAGCACTCAACAGAGATATATCAAAACTTGAAAAAGTTGAGCCACCTTTTGAAAGGATCACCTATGATGACGCGATCAAGTTATTGCAGAAGGGTGGATCACATATTCAATGGGGTGACGACTTCGGTGGAGATGAAGAGACCATAATAGCTTCTAATTTCGAGAAACCAGTCTTTGTTACACACTATCCGCGTAAAGTGAAGGCTTTTTATATGCAGCCAGACCCTGAGAGACCGGAGGTTGTACGCTGCGCTGATCTACTTGCACCGGAAGGTTACGGCGAGATCATAGGTGGTTCACAGAGAATTCACGACTATCAATTGCTTTTGGAAAGACTGGAAGAATTCAATTTGCCCAAGGAAAAATATGAATGGTATCTTGATTTAAGAAGATGGGGAAGTGTTCCTCACAGCGGCTTTGGTTTAGGGATAGAAAGAACGGTCGCGTGGATATGCGGACTCGAACACATAAGAGAGGCTATACCGTTTGCCAGGACTCTTTACAGGATCTACCCATGAAAGGGGTAGGATAGTGAATCAAATTCAACCAAATGTAAATGGAGATATACTCTCATCTCTCAGGCCACACACTTTGGACGATTACATAGGCCAAAGCGAGGTTAAGCAAAAACTTAAGATAGCCATTCAAGCCGCAAAGATGAGGAATGAACCGCTGGATCATATTCTTTTTGCGGGTCCACCCGGCCTCGGTAAAACGACCCTCGCCTTTGTCGTTGCAAAGGAGATGGGCACAAACATATATGTTACAAGCGGTCCAGTCCTCGAAAGACAAGGTGATATCGCGGCGATACTTTCCAGCTTGAATGATGGTGACGTGCTTTTCATCGATGAAATTCACAGAATCAACAAAGCGGTGGAAGAAATATTCTACTCGGCTCTGGAAGATTACAAGGTAGACGTGTTGATAGGGAAGGGTCCAACAGCGCGTTCAATTCGCATTGGTCTTAAACCTTTTACACTCATTGGCGCTACAACGAGAAGTGGTTTATTGAGTTCTCCTCTTCGGAATCGTTTTGGTATGACCCTTGAATTACAATTCTACAGTGTCGATGAATTGGTCCAAATAATCAAAAGAGCTTCCAGTATTCTCAAAATAAGTATAGAAGAATCTGCAGCAAGGCTGATCGCAGAGCGCTCACGAGGCACACCCAGGATAGCCTTAAGGTTGCTCAAAAGAGCAAGAGATGTTGCAACTGTGAAGGGTAGAGAGACCATGGATATTGACCTGGTAGAAAAAACCATGGATATTCTTGAAATCGATCGACTAGGTCTAGACGAAGTTGACAGAAGAATATTGAGAACCATAATAGAAATTTACGATGGTGGTCCTGTAGGTTTAGAGTCACTTGCCGCCGCTTTGAATCTTGAAATTGACACACTAAAGGAGGTCCATGAACCATACCTTCTACAAAAAGGATTAATAGTTCGCACTTCAAGAGGAAGGATAGCCACAGATCTGGCATATTCACATCTTGGATATTCATCAAGGACTAGAGGAGGATTGTTTGATGGATCTCTCGCAGAATCTGAAGAATGTGAAACTCAAGATTGACAGTGCTGCGAAACGGGCTGGAAGAGATCCCAGTTCTGTGAAGTTAATTGTGGTTACAAAAGAAGCCGATACAGAAGCAATCGAGAAAGTAGTTGAGCTTGGTGTGCAGGATTTGGCAGAAAACTATGCCCAACAACTTTTACAAAAATCTAAGGTGATCAAGAACGTACACTGGCATTTCATAGGAAGGATACAGACAAATAAAATCAAGTATATAGTGCCGATTTGCGAATACATTCACTCAGTTTGTAGAAAAGAAGAGCTCATCATAGTAAACAAAATTGCTTCCCAGCATTACAAAACACAAAAGGTTCTGATCGAAATCAATATTTCTCACGAAGAGACAAAATCAGGTATAGATCAATCACAGTTGGAGGAGATACTTAAATTTGGTTCCTCTCTGAAGAATATTAAGATAGTAGGGCTCATGACGATGGCTCCCTTTACAGAAGACTTTGAGCAAATCAGGTTGATCTTTAGAGAACTGAGAAAACTGAGAGATTTCCATCGCAAGGTCTATCCAGAACTTTATCATTTGTCTATGGGCATGACAAACGATTTCGAGATTGCCGTTGAAGAGGGTGCAACGATGGTGAGAATAGGTAGGGCGATCTTCAAAGGAGAGTGAATGGCGTGTTTGTCTTTTCAAACCTTCTTTTAGGCATTGCGAAAGTACTACAAATCTTTATATACTTTGAGCTGACATGCATTATTATTTCAGCTCTCTTGAGTTGGGTGACACCTTATCATTACTTTCCATTCAGACAGTTTGTGGATGGTGTCTCTTTGATTATGCTCAGGCCACTCAGAAAAGTCATACCACCAATAGGTCCGATAGACATAACTCCCATGATAGCCATATTGATTTTGACCTTTCTTGATGTCTTTTTAGTGAGAACTCTAATCGACTTGGCGGTGATGCTTCGTTGAATAGAACAGCGGCAATAGTTTTCAGAAGTGATAAAGCAAAGGAAGCACAAGATTTAGCCAAGCAAGTAGGTACACATCTTCAAATCACACAGATGTGTGAAGCCAAGAACGAAAGAATAGATAAAAGGTGTGATTTTGCCATCGTAGTTGGCGGAGATGGGACTGTTCTTAAAGCTGCAAAATTACTAGACGTTCCGCTCATCGGTTTCAAGGCGGGAAGAGTCGGGTTTTTGTCATACTACAAGCTTGAAGAAGTCCAACGGTTCTTGAATGATTTACGTGATGGTAAATTGATCTTGGAGAAAAGGTGGATGGTAAAGATCCACGCGCATGATGAATATTTTCATGCAGTAAATGATATTGTATTTCACACACCCTCACGTCAAATGAGTGAATTCAATGTGGTCTTCGACAGTTGTTCAAATCTCTCCTTCTTTGCCGATGGAATTTTGGTCTCGACTCCAACGGGTTCTACAGCGTACAATTTGTCTCTCGGTGGGGCAATTGTAATTCCCAGCAGTGATGTTCTTCAGATTCTTCCCATTGCACCGTATTATTTGCAAAACAGGAGCATAATCGTACCAAGTCAAAACAAAGTAGCTGTAAGTGCCTCGAAAGAATGTGAAATCTTAGTTGACGGTGTTCCTGTGGGCAAGGCTTTGCAAATTGAGATCACAAAATCTGAGAAGCATTTCACGCTTCTTAGACCAAATTATTACGACTTTTTCACAGTACTTAAGGAAAAGGTAGGTTATGGAAGAGGTGTTCAAAATGAAATGGATAATCGATGAAAAGGTTGAGATGTTCAAAAAATCTTTGATGAAAATGGGATGGTATACACAAAAGATGTTTCTGAATTCACTCGAAGCGTTAGAGAGCAAAGATACAAAACTGGCAAAACAGGTTATAGAGGATGATAATGTCTTGGATCAGATGGAGATAGAACTCAGAGAAGAGGCTGCCGCAATGCTTGGAATTCATAATCTATCAGGTCTTCAACTTCGTTTCATTGTGAGCAGCATGCAGCTTGCAAACATCTTTGAGAGAATCGGTGACAACGCGAGAAGGATTTCACAGATAACCATAACTGTTCTGAAAGAGCAACAAACTGCTTTCATCTCGGCAATTCTCAAACTGGGAAAATCTGCTTTGGATATGTTGAAAGAGAGCCTAAGATTGCTTGCAGATCTTCAAACAGAAGGTGCCTTCGAAATTTGCTCAAAAGATGCTGAAGTTGATGAACTTTATTTGGAGCTAAGGACTGAACTACTCAATTCCATGAGGGGAAATCAAGAATCCATCGATCGAAATTCTCTGCTCGTTGAGATCGCTCAAAAGATAGAAGAGATTGCAGATCTTTCGACAAATATAGTTGAGACAGTTCTGTACATAGTAACATCCGATTCTTACAAATGCTTCAGAGATGAGATGAAACTCTTCAAGCAAAGTGAAGGTGTTTTGTTTGGGAATACTGACTAAGTATATCTGTAAGCTCTCAGTGGGTCCCTTATTGATAGGTTTGGCCGGTTTCGTCATCTTCGTCAGTGTAGAAGTTCTTTACCAATTATCTGATTTGATAGTCAGGCACAGGGTTGGTTTGCTCGTTTTGCTCAGAGTTTTATATTATTACCTTCCTTATTTTGTCGCACTGGGAATACCAGTTGGAGTTTTACTTGCCATATTTTGGGTTCTATCACAACTTTCAACGGATCATGAACTGATGGCACTTCAAGTCCATGGAATATCTTTGAAGGTTCTCATAGTTCCTTTTCTCATTCTATCGATCTTTCTGAGTTTTCTAACCTATTGGTTGAGCGATCGCGTGGTACCGGTTTATAACCAGAGAGCGAATGAAGCCCTTTCAAAATATGTTTACCGAAGACCAGAAGTGTTCATAAGCGAAAATGTTCTAACTAAAGTTGATGAAAGCCAGTATTTCTATGTAAAAAAGTATGATCGTCAAAACGGTATTTTGGAAAATGTTGTTCTTTTTAGAAATGAGCCCAATGAAGAAGAGATCATCACAGCCAAGAAAGTTCAAAAGGACAATGAAAAATGGTATATGTACGATGGCAGGCTTTACAGGGTTGATAAGGAAGGAATGCTCAGATTTGATGTGAAATTCAACAAAGTGGAACTTGATTTGAAACAAGATTTGGAATCTATCATGCGTGTGGGTAAGACGCCCAAAGACATGAGGAGTGAAGAATTGAGGGACAGAATTGTTACTTTCGCAAAACTTGGAATAGATCCTTCACCTTGGATAGTGGAACTGCATAGTCGTTATTCTGTCTCCTTGGGACCTTTTATAATAGTTCTGGTTGGTATACCCTTGTCTCTCATGTTCAATCTGAAAAGCAAGTCCTGGGGAGTTATTCTAACCTTTATGATAATCGTTCTTTATCAAGGTTCAGGTGCATGGCTTGGTGCAATGGGCAAGGAGAGATTTATAGACCCTGTACTTTCTGCGTGGTTACCAAACATATTCTTTGGAATTACAGGTACTTTTTTGTTCTTACTTTTAGACACACCTGTTAGCTACAGATTGAGAGAAAAATTTTCCAAACTCTTTGTGATTCTATTGCTGTTGGGTGTCACAAACACTATGGGAACACAAGTATTAACTGTCAGTGCGAGCTCAGTCACTTATGATGCAACTTCTGTGGTTTTTTTGGGTGATGTGAAGGCTTACTTTCAAGATTCAAAAGTGGAATGCCAAAGACTGACGGTTCTTTTGAACGAATCTGGTGATGCCCAACGGATTATTGCAGAAGAATCCGTCTCTTTCACAAAGAAGGACACCTTAATAAAATCTCAACAATTCACATACACCTTTTCTAATGGGCATGCTGTGATGGCAGAGATCAGAGGAAAGACAATCTATACCGATGAAGATAAGAAAAAGCACACACTGTACTTTTCGGGCACAACTCTGACGAGTCAACGTGACGAGTCTTTAATTCAGATGGGTTATCTCACAACTTGTGAATTTGACAGACCACACTATAGACTGCAAGCTCTGAAAGTCGAAATAAAGGAAAATGATTATCTGGCGGCCTACGATACGGTGATGTTCATCTTGGACATTCCCACGGTATACTTTCCGGTCTATTTTGTATCACTCAGAGAAGGGCCACAGCCATTCGCGGTCAAGGCAGGATACTCAAAATCCGATGGTTTCTCATTTGAAAGCTCCTACAACGTCAGCTTCAAAGATGGGACGATCGGCGCCAAAATAGGTTGGCAAGAATCAGGTGATAAAGCTGGCAGATACGCTCAATTTAATCTAACAAGGGAATGGTCTGTTTTTAAACTCCAGTCCAGCTATTACCTTCGTCAACCACCCCAAGGACAAGACTTTGTTTATGAATTTGACAATTCTCTGTTCATGAAAGAACCTATATCTACAAAGCTGAGAGCGTTTTTTAAGAACGGCATGAACTATTTTGAATATCAGCTCTTTCCAATTAAAGAGCTGTCAATACAATTCTACAGACAACATAGTTCGAGCGGCGTAACCTGGGTCCTACCATATGTATATCTGAAAAAGATCTCTTTACCGTCTGATTTGTTCACCTTAACGATAAATTCTCTCTACCATCGTTCCACAGTTCAGTACGATCATGGGTCACTTTTCGATCATCTTGGGGAACTTGATATGACAGGAAGGTTCAGCACCACATTGTCTGTAAAGATGCCACCTGTCTTTAGGAACTTTCAACTTGACCTTTTGGGATATTATGAGTTGACTGACTTTGAACCAACAAAGAGAACCTATTTTCTCCTGGATTCGAAGCTTCCATTCAAAACGGTTAGATGGAGGTTTGGTTTGTTCGAATGGACAGTTGACAACTCCCTCTTAGCAGGTTTTTGGTCAGGTGTCGCTACGGAGCAGTTTGGTTACAGGTTTGCCCAGCTCTTTGATACAAAGTTGACCGTCAAACCCTCTGATTTTTTGAGTCTCTCTACCAGTTATTCCAGAACTGGTGTGATCACAAACAATGTATATTCAGGATTCAGTAACAATTCTGAACTTTCCAAGATCACTTTCCTTGGAAGACTGAACATACCTACAACGCTCTTTGAAGTTTCTACTGCTTATGATTTACTTGGATCCAAATGGGATGATCTCAATCTCAAAACCAGTACTGCCTTCAAAGCATGGCAAGTGGGATTAGCCTTTTATACAAACACTGTCTATCAGATAGAAAAGAAACAGTTTTATAAAACCAGCTTCAACATCGATCTCTCTTACAGTACCCTCAGGCATGTGACTGAATTTACTTATTTTTACAACAGAGAGATACCCATTGATATAATCACCAATACAGTTACAATCAAAGGTAAAGATTTTTTCTTCATGACTAATCCAGATGTGAGACTTATCTACAAACTGAGTGCTCAGCCATTTGATCTATTGTCCATTGAAGGGAAAGGAACCTTCTATGTTGATAAGTCAAAACATGAATTCTCAGGTTATTACGTAAAGGGGTCATCCAGGCTTCGTTTTTCATACAATTTGTCAGGATTTGATCCATCAATTGGTTTTAGCATAGATATGAACACCAAGACCTTCACCATAAGTGATCTAAAGTTTACATTGGAAAAAGATCTTCACTGTTGGGGTTTGATCTTCGAAGGACAGTTCGCTGTGGACCCAACATTCTCTGTACAGAAACTATCCTTTAAGTTCTACATAAAAGAATTTCCAAAGAAGACCTTCGCAGTCGATCCAGTTTCCGGTGTCTTTGATATGAATGTCTTTTAATGCTAAAATCCGAGCGAGGTGTGTTTCTTGACTGATTATCTTGCTGAACTCGACCAAGAGCAAAAACAAGCCGTTTTGTGTTCATCTGGTAGGTCGATAGTCATAGCTGGTCCAGGTTCTGGGAAAACAAGGGTTATTACTTATAAGCTTCTTCATTTGTTGAAATCTGGTATCAAACCCTCAGAAATCTTGCTGGTCACTTTCACAAGGGCTGCGGCCAATGAGATGATAGAGCGTGCCAGAACTCTCACAGGTATGGATCTTGAAGAAATTACGGCTGGTACCTTCCATCATATTTGCAACTTGATACTAAGAAAATATGCATCAAAAGTCGGTTTGTCTCACAACTTTTCAATATTGGATGAAGAAGACTCTAAAAATCTCATCAGGCATGTTAGAACGATGGTTTTAGAGAGAGAAGGAGAAATGAAGCACTTTCCTACTCACAATGTCCTTCAGAAGATCTTTTCATACTGTGCCAACACTATGACCTCACTCCGCGAAGCGATTCTAAAACTCAATCCAAAATTTGCCGAATACGAAGATGTAATTGAAAAGATATATACAGAATACGTCATTGAGAAAAGAAATCAAAATTGTGTCGATTACGATGATCTTTTGATCTTTGCTGTTCATATTCTGCAGCAGGACAGCTCTGTGCGAACAAGGGAATCTTCGAAGTACAAATGGATCTTAGTCGATGAATTTCAAGATACAAACATTCTTCAGCTTAATCTTATAGAGTTACTTTCAACAGTTCATGGTAATGTAGTAGTCGTAGCTGACGATTCACAGAGCATCTATTCCTTTCGAGGGGCAAGATATGAAAACGTCAGAGATTTCATGAACGTTCCAAATACCAAAATCTTCAAAATTCAGACGAACTACCGAAGCGATGAAAGCATTGTAAATCTGGTGAATCATGTGATCCCCAAAAGATCTGTCCCCAAGACTTTGAGGGCTGTGAGACCTGGTGGAAGAAAGCCCATCGTCGTTGAGACAAACGACAAAGAGGAGGAAGCTCGTTTCGTTACCCGTGAAGTACTCAAACTGATTGAAGGGGGTTTCGAACCAGGCGGGATTGCTGTGCTATACAGAAGTCATTCTCATTCGCTTGATCTTCAGATCGAGCTTTCAAAATCTCAAATCGATTTTAAGATACTCTCCGGTATTCGTTTCACCGAAACGGCGCACGTGAAAGATGTCCTGGCTTTTTTGAAGATCTTTCAGAACGCTAGGGACAAAATATCTTGGGGCAGAGTTGCAAGGCTCTTTCCCGGTGTTGGAGCCAAGACAGCCGCAAATCTTGCCGAGTACGCTTCTCAAGTATCAGAAACCAAGACCGTAGTGGAAATCATAAAAGATTTCTCTAACAGGAAGGCTCAACTCAGAGAGATAGCTGAACTTCTATCAAAGGTGTCTGAGAAAGAAACGGTGAGCGATAAGATAGATGCAATCTACGAAAAATTCTATTCTCAGTATCTTGAAGACAATTATCCTGACTCTCGTGACAGACAGATGGATATCGAAAGATTGATTCAAGTTGCACAAAGATACAGATCCCTAGAACGGTTCCTGTCCGATCTGACTCTAAACGAAGCCGAAGAAAACGACGTGCATTCAAAAAACAAAATAATCTTGACAACGGTACACCAAGCTAAGGGTCTTGAGTGGGATGTTGTCTTTGTTCTCAGTGTGAATCCAGGTGATTTCCCAAGTTATTATGCATTGATCGATAGCAACTTAGACGAAGAGGAGAGAATCTTTTATGTGGCAGTTACCCGTTCAAAGAAATTGTTGTATATTCTAAAACAGAAGTTCTCATCCGCACCTTATATGTACTGGACCAGTGGTATAGATTTTGTGAAAAAAATACCACCACGTTTGGTGGAGTACTTAGATCTCTCTTTTTAGGAAGTGTTCGTATGTTGATACGTTTTGCCGGGAAGAATCTGCTATATTTTGATCAATTTGAATTTTTATTCTCTGAAGGTTTGAATGTGATAACTGGAGAAACTGGTGCCGGTAAGTCCGTATTGTTGAGGGCACTGCAAGCTGTTCTGGGAAAAAAGGTTGAACTTCCTTCTAATGAAAGTTGTTATCTGGAGGCTCTTATAGCGCTCCCGAAAAAAACTCTGTCTGAGTTTGGGATAGATGATCAAGAGATTGTAGTCAGTCTCTCTCCAGGGAAACGCTGGGTCTACAGATTGAATGGTAGAATGTGTACTCAAAGTATGATTGAGACATTATTCGAAGATATTGTACATTTTCATCAGCAGAATTCCCAGACCGGTTTGCTGAAACCAAGGAACCAGCAGATCTTTCTTGATGCTTTTTTAGATGATCAAGAGGTTCTTCAACAGTATTCTCAAGTATATGGACATATGAAAGAACTCGAGAAATTCCTAAATGAGATTGATGTAGAAAAGCTGAAAAGAGAACTTGATGAACTTCAGACACAGATCGAGTACTTCGACAGAATAAAACCTTCAGAAGAAGAAGAAATTTTGCTCAAGGAAAGATATGAAAGGATTCTAAGACGTCAGC
>JBKBIU010000238.1:0-2650 GCA_046294065.1 Pseudothermotoga sp. | reverse complement strand
TCTCTCAATTGTGAGTTTGTAAACGGCAAGACCTATGATAAAAAGAACTGGGGCTATCACAATCACTGAAAAAATTGGGTCAAATCTCAACTGATTAAACAGGATGTAACCAAGGTAAAGTCCTAAAGTTAAAAGATCACCGTGCGCAAGATTGAGTAACCCTACTATCCCAAGAATCAAAGCAAGAGGCAGAGCAACCAATGAATAAAGACTTCCTCTCTGTAATCCATAAAAAAATGCGTATGGTCGAAACAGAGCAACTAAAAAAAGCATCAAAAAAAACAATATATATAAATTCATTATCTTTTTCATCTTTTCACCCCTTGTTTTAGATCAAGGCTGGGCGAAGGCCCAGCCTTGAATCATCTTCCTGACCAACCAGGGAATGGGTATATCAGTTGCGCTGTGGCATATTCAAATGGCCAGATTACATGCTGTGTCCCATTTTGCCACTGGAGAATTTTTTGGGCTCGGAAACCTTGATTTTTGATGATTCTGCTCGGTGAGATCTTGAGTACTCCACCAACGGGCGATTCATATTCTATTTCTCTCAGTGCTTGAATTATTGCTTTGTCCTCGAGCGTTCCAGCTTTCTTGATAGCCTCCGCCAAGAAATAAATATTTGTATAACCAAGCGGTGCGAAATATGTTGCTGGCTCTTCGTTGAATTCCTTTATATAAGCATCCCAGAAATGCCTTGCGATCGGACTAACATCCTTCAATGTTGGAGCCCACATACCGTACAAAACAACACCGTGTGACAGTGGGTTCTTTCCAAAATCAGCAGGCCATCCTGGAGGTGCGCCAACAAAAAGCTTTGGGGCAAAGCCTATTTCCTTAGCCTGTGTCAACATAGGTACTGCATCTGCGTCATATCCTGCCCAAATGAATAAGTCTGGATCGTACTGCTTTGCTTGTAACAACATTGCTCTGTAATCTCCTCCACCGAGGGCAGCACTCTTGAAAGGTGCACCTTTTAAATCTTTCATCAACCCTGCCCAAACGCCGGTACCTTGTTTTGCAAGCTCAAATTCATCTAAATAAGACTTGAACGATGCTGTACCGAAGGCACCCTCTTCATAAGCCAAGAATATCTTTTCGATCTTGACCTGTGGATATCTTTCCACTATGGCTTTCCAACCTATTGCATAGCTCTCGCCCTGTAAGTAGTCCCAAGGGTGTAGATGGAAGTACCAATCTGCATCGGCTCCGATAGCTTCTTCACATTTGTAAGAGGCTGCTCCTATCCAAACGGTGATCTTTTTGTACTTTTTCAGGATCGGAATCTGTGCCAGATGGACACCACTTGACATCCCACCAACGAAGAAGTCCACCTTATCCACAGTTGCGAGTTTGTCTACTGCCGCAGCCCCTTTCTCGGGTTTCATTTCGTCGTCCACTATGATCAGCTCAACAGGTCTACCAAGGATACCACCTGCATCGTTGATTTCTTTGACAGCCAGCTTCATCGCGTTTGCAGCTTGTCTACCAGTGATGTCTGACAGAGGTAAGATTGCGCCAATCTTTATGGGTTTTTGTGCGAAAGCACTGAGCACGAATATTAACAAAAGAAAAACCAGCAACTTTTTCACAACAACACCTCCCTTCATCTTCTTTCAAAGAATCTGCAGTTTGACGGCTTCATTCTTGAGCGTTTCTCTGAAATCTGGGTGTGCAATCTCAATGAGCGCTCTTGCTCTTTCCTTAATGGTCTTACCCCTAAGCCAAGCCACACCCCATTCCGTAACAATATAATCAACTTCCTGTCGTGGCACAGTTATGGGTGAGCCAACGGGTAGTGTCGGAACGATCGTGGAAAGAGTTCCATTTTTCGCAGTCGAACGAAGTGCTATTATTCCCTTGCCTCCTTTACTTTTGATCGCCCCTCGATGTGTGTCAAGTTGGCCACCGGTGCCGCTGTAATGTTGGGTGCCTAAAGCCTCAGAGCAAACGTTGCCAGTTAGATCAACCATAAGTGCTGTATTGATGCTCACCATTTTGTCGTTTTGACAGATCACATAGGGATCATTCACGTATTTACCCCTGAGAAAGAATATGGAAGGGTTGTCATCAATAAACTGGTACATTCTCTTAGTACCAAAGGCAAAAGTGCAGATGAATTTATCTCTCCAGATGCTTTTTTTCTTATTAGTAATCACGCCGGCTTCAAATAGATCGATCATGGACTCAGTAAACATTTCCGTATGAACGCCCAGGTCTTTCTTATCTGTTAGAAATTTGGCAACGGCGTTGGGTATTCCTCCAATACCAAGCTGAATAGTTGAACCATCTTCGATCAAATTGCTTATGTATTGTGCGATCAATGCTTCGGTCTGTGTAGGCTCGACCAATTCCACTTGTGGTAGTTCATAATCTGCCTCGATTACATAGTTGACATCCTTTATGTGAATATGAGTATCACCATGCGTTCTTGGTGCATTAGGATTCACTTCCAGAACAACTACTTTTGCTTGTTCAATGACATCTTTTTCATAAACCACCGATGCAGATAAGGTTAAGAAACCATTTTTGTCCATCGGTGATGCTATACCCACAAAGATATCTATAGGACGACTATTTAGCAGATTGGTACCTGCTTGGTGTAAATTGTTGGGCACATAAGTGACTGTTCCGAAACCAGCCTTCACAG
>JBKBIU010000237.1:0-2652 GCA_046294065.1 Pseudothermotoga sp. | reverse complement strand
TTATCATCAGGTTGAACGACTTCACCTGTTCCCGAGATTATCAGTACATTGTTCTTATCGGCGACTAACAGAAGTGCCTCTAATCTTCTCAAAATTCGGTCGGTCCTCCAATCTTTGGCCAGCTCGACAGCTGCTTTTGTCAGATTGCCACCCCATTCTCTTAGTTTCGATTCAAATCTATCGAACAATGCCATGGCATCGGCGACAGAGCCTGCAAAACCTGCCAAAATCTGTCCATCTGCTATCTTTCTGATCTTTCTCGCTCCATGTTTCATTATCGTATTACCATAAGTTACCTGTCCATCGCCAGCCATCACTGTTTTACCATCCTTCGAAACAACGAGCACAGTTGTTCCTTTCCATGTCATTTGTACCATCCTCCTATTTCATCAGAGCAAAATCTCTTTGTTTAGCCGACAACATCTTGTAAAATTCAAGAAAACGAATCTCTCTTTCCCACAACAATAGCTGGTAAGGTAGATTTGTTATCGTTGGTAAGATCTTATTCAAAACTTGCGAAGTCTTGTTTTGATCCTTCAAAAGCAAGTTGATTAAGTTACGAATCTCACTCAGTAGAGTCTCTGATATGTTCTTAACGATTGTGAACTTGTGATTCCACTTCTTATCATAAACTAAAGAATTGAGTTCTGCTCTTACAATCGCTTCCCAATCTATGTTTTTCAGATAATTTTGAATTTGTGGGGCAAAACCTTTGATCGATCTATTCGTGGCTTGAATCTTTTCTGGAGTTACACCATTTTCGGCAAGTGCCCGCGACAATGCCAGTGAGATTCCACTCAGATAATTCTCGATTTGGGAATCTATGTCGATGCCTTTCATCTGTTTATCAATTCTTTCATATGCTGGTTGGTACATTTGGATCATTTTTTTATACAAATTCTTTGCCTTATCTGATTCAGTTTTCTCCAACTCTGCCGCTATCACCCACAGATACTCTCCCACACCGTCCGGCACTCCCCAAACGCCTTTGGCAGCCATTCCTTCACAAGCCCAGACTTCTACTTGAGCCAAGTATTCTAAAAGATCCAACATCCAACTGCTTGTCAGTGAGTCCAATGAAACGGCCAGGGTTGCTATCATCCTATAGATGTCTTCACCTGATATTGCTTTCGAAAGATCTACGTTCTTCCAGTCAGGAAATCTGTTCCAGCCACCCGGTAACCTATCTACGGTTGCTTTGGAATATTTGACGAACTCTTGAATATATTTTTCTCTCAGTTTCTTGAGCTCATCGACTGCTTTTATGCTAACAGGATCGTTTGGTTCCTTCTTCAGCTCATTGATCAATTGATTAACAGCATCACATAAGGTTTGATATCTTGCAAACAGCCCTTTGTACGTGTTTCGTTCGTTGAATGAGAGTAGTGAAGTTTTGAAAAGTCCGCAGGAATCTATGATAGACTGCATTGTTGCGATATCCTTAATCAACTCAGGTCTGTTTTCCATCAGTGAAACTGTGAAAAGAAGATCTGGGCTCTTATACTGATCTGCTATACACTTTTGATAATCATCGTATTCTTGTTTTAAAGCACTGTAATCTTTTTTTGAAAGAGCATTTGCAACTTCCAAAATCCTTGTTGATCTAAGACAAAGTGATGCAAGATAAAAATGTGCCTTACCATATGCGTGATTCAACCTCAGTGCCTTTAACAAACTCTCCTTTGCTTTCTGTGTGTAAGTTCTTTCAAGTTCTTCAGCCTTCTTCAAGTTATTTTGAACAGTAGCTAAGTTCTTTTGAAGCTCAGCCCGGATGTTAGCTATCTGATTGATTCGCTGCTTCTCAAGCTCAATTCCTGAAAGGTTAGATTGTTTGTAATTCTCTGGTCTCAAATTGATAAAATCACCTTCCAAATCATTGAGCTCTTTAATTTTTTGTAGGTAAATTTTCTCGTACTGTTGAAATACATTTTTATCGTTGGAGATACTAATTAAACCATTGTAATAATTGTTGCCATTTTTGAAATACACTTCGCTTATGAAATAGTTCCACTTGAAGTAAGTTGAGCTCAGTACAGTAATCAGTAAAGGTATAATGAAAAGCCATAAACTAGATCCTTTCAAGTGGATCTCACGGGCGAGAATTTTTCTTTGGTTGAAATAGGCTCCCGTTGCGGTGGCTGCCAAAAATAGTGCAAGCAGAGAATTAGGTAAGATATGACCAGGAAAACTGAAGAAACTCTGAACCATGAATGCAATAAAGGCACAAGCCAACCCAAGAAAAAGCAATAGATCATCTTTGTCTTGGATGAGTTTCATGCATTTGAAAGCATAAACGATCAAAACACACATGAGCAAAAGTATTGCCCCGAGCCCGAGGATCCCTGTTTCACCCAGAACCTGTAGATAATCATTGTGCGTACGTTTGAAATTGTTCCATCCATACAATAAATTTGGGTGATCTTTCATTGCATCCTGTAATTTATCTATGGCCATAACTTGGTAAGTACCTATACCGGTTCCTATTAATTTGCTGTCTTTCCATTGATATATCGAGCCCAACCATGCGAGAAATCTCTCGTCCCTGCTGGAGATGCTGGCCATTGCTGAAAATCTACTTACTACAGAAATCTGACCACCAACCGTGAGCGGGTTGTCGGTGTTATAGACAAATAGAATAAGTGCGACACCAAT
>JBKBIU010000236.1:0-2654 GCA_046294065.1 Pseudothermotoga sp. | reverse complement strand
ATTATTGTTCCAGCAACTATAACGATACCGATGGAGCTGACAGTTCCGCCAAAACCTCCAGTCACTGCACTTATGATGTCTGGCAGCTTCATTCCTGAAAAGATGCCAAAGATAAAGGCAGCGAAGATCAATGCAAGGAATGGATGCAGCCTCCATCTAACTGTTGAAACGATGATGAAAAGGATGCTCAATATTAGCAAAACCGTTGACCATAAAACCATTTGCTCTACCTCCTCTCAAAAGTATTGGTGAAGGCGATTCTGCCTCTCAAAAATTATAATATATAATCGTCTAAATTTTTGATACCTTCCATTCTAGAAAGAGTTGAAACAGCGAAGCCTGTAGATTTAGAACCGTCAAGTAAAAAGAAGACAAATGGACTATAGGCATCTTAAATTAGACAAAATTATCCTCAGATAAGGAGACAGCAATGAAAGAATGTACATGAGAATGATCTCAAATTAGTTTTTTCTTTGAAGGTTAATCAAAGGATGATTCATAGAGTACATATACATAGTATCAATTCACATGTCCAATTTTTCACTTTATAAATCAATATTTCGTAGATCAAAACATCAAGTACTTCCTAACCTTAGCATAGTTTGATAAGATTGATATGGTTTAAAAGTTTTCCTGGTCTTTTTATAATCTTTCGTTTTTCCTTACTAGTACAACTTCCACAATTCAACATTTTGTCAAGAATAACTGCAAGGAGTCATCAAAGTGATAACCAATCATCTTTTGTTTAAACACACAATCTCGTAGTATGATTTTTGTTGGGTTAAGGTATTTCGCACTGATTCGAAATTGCAAAGAGGGTGAAGGAGGTATTTGCATGAAAAAATCATTGCTATTCTTGTTGCTCTCTTTGAGTGTCCTTATCTCTGCATCAACACAAATCGTCGTTCACTATCATAGATTTGACAACAAATACGACGGATGGAATCTATGGATTTGGCCTGTTGAACCAATCGCACAGGAGGGTAAACCATACCAGTTCACAGAAAAAGATGATTTTGGTGTGAAAGCATTGGTTATTCTACCTTTTGATTTGACGAAGGTGGGTATAATTGTAAGGTTGAGAGAATGGGAGGAAAAAGATGTGGCTATGGACAGATTTATAGAAATAAAGGATGGCAAGTCAGAGGTGTGGATCCTTCAGAACATCGAGGAAATATACACTACAAAACCTGACACGAGTCCAAGAATTCTTTTTGCAAAATTGATTGATTTTTCAACGGTAGAGGTTTACACCACAAGCCCTATAGACCTTCAAAAAGCGCTTGGCCAAGTCAAAGTAACCGTTCAAGGGCAAGAAAGAACTGTTGCCTCACTCGAAAAAGCCGATCCAACTGATATAACTAAGACCAACTACTTTAGAGCAAAACTTCGAGAACCCTTAAGCCAAGAAGACCTGTCCAAAGATATCTTCATAGGCATCGAAGGATTTAAAGAATCAAGGGTTTTTGCAATAGAGGTCTTAGATCACCTTTATTATGAAGGCCCACTTGGCTGTTTTTATACACCACAGTGTACAGACTTCTACGTTTGGTCTCCAGTCAGTAAAAATGTCGAACTGTTGCTCTATCAATCACAAGAACAAGATCAGCCAACGCGAGTTCTGCAGATGGAGAGAAAAGAAAAAGGTGTTTGGTATCTTAAGGTAGAAGAGGACTTAGAAGATTGGTTCTACAGATATAGGTATCACAGCTATGGCAAAGCAAGAGAAGGGGTAGACCCATATGCCAGAGCGCTTTCACTTCAAGGTAGATTTGGTGTAATAATCGATATGGAAAAAACTAATCCAGAGGGGTGGAACCAAGATAGCTTTGTAAAACTTGATTCTTACGTTGATGCAATAATCTATGAAATACACATAGCAGATATGACCGGTTCACCAACGAGTAACGTGAAAAACAAATCATCATATCTTGGTTTGACAGAAAGAGAAACAAGAGCTCCCAACGGTGTAACAACAGGATTAGATCACATTAGAGAACTGGGTGTTACACACGTTCATATATTGCCCATATACGATTTCTACACGGGTGATGAACTAAAAAGAGATTTCGAAAAACACTACAACTGGGGTTATGACCCCTACCACTTTATGGTGCCGGAAGGTTGTTACAGTCTCAACCCCTCGGATCCAAAGGCAAGAATCTACGAAGTTAAGAAGATGGTTCAAACCTTCCATGAAAACAATATAGGAGTCATCATGGATATAGTCTTTCCACATACCTATGGTGTAGGAGAACTCTCCGTTCTTGACCAAGCTGTACCATATTACTATTACAGGTTAGGAAAACTGGGACAGCATTCCAACGAAAGTGGATGTGGAAACACCACCAACAGTGAGAGATTAATGATGAGAAGGTACATATTGGATACAGTCTCACATTGGGTGAAGGAGTATCACATTGATGGTTTTAGATTCGATCAAATGGGATTGATCGATCGACAAACGATGATTCTTGTGGAAAAAAACCTCAGAGAAATCAATCCGAGCATAATAATCTATGGGGAACCATGGGGTGGATGGGGGACACAACCACGATTTGGCAAAGCACAACTGCTCGACCTGAGGATAAGTGTCTTCAACGATGGCATAAGAGATGCCATAAGGGGCTCTGTTTTCGACGCAAAAACGAAAG
>JBKBIU010000235.1:0-2663 GCA_046294065.1 Pseudothermotoga sp. | reverse complement strand
CTTCAGTTCAAAACCGTATTTGGAAAATACATAGTACAATGACTCTTTCTCAGAACGAGAAAAATCCAGTAATGTGTTGTCTAGATCGAAATAGACCATTTCATATCTCATCGTGAACTCTCCACAATTTTCAAGATAATTTCCCACGTCCTTTTTGGATCCTCTGGAGAAATGCTGCTTATATGCTCGCAGGCGTAAACACCCCAAAAGAATACCTTCTCTATTTGATGGTCTTTCATAGTCTTGAAACCTTCTATTAACTCTTGTTCCCTATCGCGTGGAACTTTGAACCCTTGGAGCCACATATGGTTTGTTTTGTTGTATCTTTGGGAAAGTTCTTTTATGGTTTTCGATGCATTTTCAACAAAGGGATTCATTGGTAGACCAAAGGCAAACCAATAGGGATCTGTACCGATATCATCTACAGATGAGAGTTTCGCGATACTCTCAAAATCTCTGATGCCAAAAAGATCTGTTTCGAAGGGAAGGAAACATACAATGTTCTTTAAACCTTTTTGTTTTGCATATTCAGTCATTTGCTTGAAAAATTCTATTGCCGAATCATTTCTAAAATCTGAGATATCATCGCTGTATTCAACTGGCATTTCATAACCATATTTATCTTTGAAAGAGGACCTGCACCTTTCACATCGACAAGTCCATTTTTCTGGAAAATCAGTGACTGGTGTTGGTATATGAAAATGTGGTTCATCCCAGAATATTGCATCGAATCCAGCTTCTTTTACGCTGTCGATCCATTGTTTCATATATTCTTTGAATCTCTCAGATCTCAAACAAACCGAACCTTTTTGTCTCCCGTCGCTCCCTATTTGAGCCTCACTCATGTTGTTTTGCAGAAAACCGCTGAAGGCTTCGCCACCAAAGATTCCACCCCAACCCCATGGATCTGCCCATGTTTCAAAACCCATCTCTTTGCTCATTTGTGCAATTTGCTTCATAGTTTTCTCGTAGAACTTAAAGTCGTTTTCACTGTAGGTGTGTACGATGATTTCAAAACCAATCTTCTTAAGCATCTCAAGATCTTTCTGAACATACCAAGGCATCCTGTTACCAAAATAACTCACACCGAATTTCATATAGTCTGTCCCCTTTCTTTTAGAAATTCCATCACTTCATTGCGATCTGGTATAGAACTCTGCGCACCTTTTCTTGTAACACTGATTGCCCCTGCGGCGCTTGCAAAGATCAGTGCCTTTTTAAGATCTTTTGTCCTTTCAAACTCTACAGCAAAAGCTGCGTTGAAGATATCTCCAGCAGCGGTTGTATCTACTGCCTTTACTTTGAAAGCATCTATCTTCATCTGTCCTAATTCTCCTTTGAAGAGAGAACCTTTTTCGCCCATTTTCAAGAGTACGTTCTTACAGCCAGCTTTGAGCAGTTCATCGACAGCCATATGAACCTCTTCGAGCCCAGTCAAGGCAAAGATTTCCGATTCATTTGGTGTGATTATGTCTACATAAGTGAAAATTTCCTGATCTACATTTTGGGCTGGTGCTGGGTCAAAGATCACTAGTTTGTCATGTTCTTTAAAGAGTTTTGCCGCTTCCAATGTGCTTTCAAAAGGTATCTCATTTTGGAGTAGTATCATATCTGCCTTTAGCAAGTCCTTTGCCTTTGTTTGGACGAGATCTTTTGTAATCAAATTGTTCGAGCCAGGGTAAATTATTATTCTGTTTTCCCCATCCTTTGTGATCTCTATCAAGGCAAAACCATTTGGGAGGTTCGTCTTTGTCACCAGTTTTTGTATGCCTACGTGAGAAAGTTTTTCATAGGAGAACTGACCATTTGAGTCATTTCCAACACAGGTGAGAAAAACTACTTCTGCCCCAATTTTCTTACAAGCAACGGCTTGATTTGCACCCTTACCGCCAGCAAATCTTTCAAAGCCAAGACATCTTTGCGTTTCACCCGGCCTTGTGAAGTGATCCACCGTGACCACAAGATCGACGTTGTTACTTCCAACGACCGCAATCATTGCTTTCCCTCCTAAAAATCGAGTTTAACACAGATTTTGCAATGAATTGGCTTAATCGTGGTTAAATATTCATTGGTATCGGTTTTCTTAGGAGGGGTAAAAGTTGAATGACGAGGTTGTTGAACTGAGCCTATCGGACATCTTTAAGATCTTCAAAAGACGTTTCTGGTGGTTTTTGGGGATTTTCCTTGCAGTGTCTTTTGGAACTTTGATTTACCTTTTGTTCTTTACAAAACCAGTTTATGAGGCAAGTGCTCAACTTCTTGTGCAAAGCAGTCAGCCAACAATAACCATTCCAAGTGCAATAACTCAGCTGGTAGGTGTCACCAGCTTACCAGGCATGGGTGGTGGGATTGGAACTGAGATAGAGTTGATAAAGAGCCCCAAAAATATAGAAAAGTTGATCGACCAACTCAATTTGATGGAATTGTTCAAAGGTAAGAAAGAAATTCTGATTGAAGATATAGTGAAAACGATTAGCGAAAAATGGTTGAAGATAGAGAATGTCAAAAATACATCGATAATAAAGATATCAGTGGAATTTGAAGATCCGGAGATTGCGGCAAAGATCGTCAATTCTTTGATCGATATCTATTTAGATATGAGAAGTCGATTGACCGTTAACGAATACAGTGCACGTGTAGATTTCATAGAAAGACAACTTCCT
>JBKBIU010000234.1:0-2677 GCA_046294065.1 Pseudothermotoga sp. | reverse complement strand
GGTTAAATTTTCTGTAAGGAAGATAGCCGAGGTGGTTAGTTCTTGAAATTTTCTATTCTTGGTGCGGGAAGCTGGGGAACCACTTTTGCAAAGTTGCTTGTTGAGAATGGTCATGAAGCTCTACTTTGGACAAGAAGGCAAGAACTGGCAGAACAGATAAACGAAGCTCATATGAATCTGGAATATTTGCCTTCCATAGAGCTTCCATATAATTTAGTTGCCACATCAAAAATAAAAGATATAGAACAGTTCAGTGATACTCTTGTCATAGCTGTTCCTGTCAAATATTTGCAAGAAACTTTAGAAAAAATAGCCTTTAAGCCTGAGATTGTCATTAATCTTTCAAAAGGTATCGATGGTAGGTTGAACACAGTGGGTGAAGCTATCAATTTAAGGTGGCAAGGTGTCGACTATTTAGTACTCTCTGGTCCGTGCCATGCACCTGAAGTGGCAAAACGACTTCCCACAAGTGTTGTCATTGCGTCGAAAAATAGATCTTTGGCAAATCATTTTCAAACTATTCTGAGCAATGAGTATTTCAGAGTTTATACCAGTGAAGATGTTTTGGGCGTAGAGATCTGTGGAGCTGTTAAAAACGTGATAGCCATAGCCGCAGGAATCTTGGATGGACTGGGGCGTTGGCACAATGCAAAAGCATCGTTAATAACGCGGGGTCTTCATGAAATGGCACGCTTTGGATTGGCTAAAGGTTGCAAAAGCCCACTCACTTTCATGGGACTTGCGGGTATGGGGGATCTGATAGTTACCTGTACCAGTAACTACAGTAGAAACAGATACGTTGGTGAAATGGTGGGAAAGGGGAAAACTTTGCAAGAGGTACTTAGCGATATGAAGATGGTTGCTGAAGGTGTGCATACTGTTAAACCACTGTTGGAATTGGCACATATATTGAAAGTCGATATGCCCATATCTCAAAAAGTCTACGAAGTATTGTTTTTGAGTAAAAACCCCTATGAAGCTATAAACGAATTGATGAAAAGACCCTTGAAGATTGAGAGTGATTTCCAAAATATCGGTTCAAATTATGAAGCTTCGAATACTTGATACAAATGATCCTTTGAAAGACTCAAATTGGTTTTGAAATAAAATATCTTCTCTCGTTACTCACAATCTTGAGATTTGCAAAAACTCGCTCTTTTCACTTGACTAATATAGATCAAGTAACAATTATAGTTTTTACTATCTACTAACGCAATAAGTTGATCAAACAAAGATTTCTTTCAAAATGCCAAGCCTTATATATTCCTGGTTTGATCTATCTTATGAATCCTCGAAAAATTTTTAAAAGCTAAAGTTTGATCTCTTTGAAATTCTCTTGTATCACTTTCAGCAACCTGACAGTTTCATTCACGCTGTCAAGCACAACTTTCAGTTGAGCAAAGAAGTTCTGTATGGAAGAACTTATCTCTTCTGCCGTTGCGGAGCTTTCTTCTGAAATTGCGAGCAAATTTTGTATGCTGTTTGTTATACTGTTCAGTTTACTTACTTCAGCATTCAATGTTTCAATCAATGTGTTGAGTTTCTGTGAGATTGAAGATATTACATCGCTGGACTTTTTATTTCTTTCAGAGCTTTCAAGTAATTTCTTGGATTGTTCTTTCATTTCATTGAATTCAGTTTGAATCGCCTTGCCAAGCTCATCGATTCCTAAAGTGATCGATCCCAAGAACTCCGAAATCTTGGCTGCAGAAGCCCTGCTTTCTTCGGCAAGTTTTCTTATCTCATCGGCGACTACTGCGAAGCCCCTACCAGCTTCACCGCTTCGGGCAGCCTCTATCGCTGCATTCAAAGCTAGCAAGTTAGTCTGCTCTGCTATGCTTGAAACGGTCGATGCAACTTGCATAATTGTACTAGCTTGGTCTTGTAGTTTTTTGCCTTCTTCCACAAGTCTGGCAAATCTTTCACTCATTCTAACTATTCCGTCTGCAGATTTTTCAACGTTGTTTGCAGAGTCAACTATCAATGAAACGGCTTCTCTGAGTGCAGTAACTATTTGCGTTTGCTCTGAAATGGTCGAGGTTATAGTTTCCACATTTGAACTAACTGCATTTGATATTCTTTCAGTGTCATTACTTATCTGAACTGCTGTGTTTGCGATTTCGCTCGAGAGAGATCCCATCGTATCGAGTTGCTCTTTCATAACATTCACTGCTGTGATAACCTTATCGGAGTACGAATTTATTTCCTGAACATCACCAGATATAGCCAAAAGCACTTCCTTCACACTATCGACAGCATTGTTCAATGAATGAGATAGGTCAGAGAATTCCTTTAAACCATCTACAGAAACAGGATTGTCTAAGTCTTTCTTGATCACCGACTCCAACGCACGGTCTACAGCGTTAATACCTTTTTTGAAACCGGACATTCCTACCATTGATATTAAAAATACACCGATCGCGCTTGCAGCTGACTTAATATAGATATTTGCAGGTATAAAAGTGAAGGATAAGAAAGTCAACACGAATGTGTATATCGGTAGTAACAGAATATATGTCGGAACTAAGGATTTCATCAAACCAAGACTAAGCCCTACTATGGCTTTTATTTTTTCAAACTTTCCATAAGGTTTTGTTGCTTGAACTTCTATTTCCATATAATTTTGTCCATCTACACTTCCCTCATTTAGAATTCTATATTGAATAGGATCACTGAA
>JBKBIU010000233.1:0-2690 GCA_046294065.1 Pseudothermotoga sp. | reverse complement strand
TGTTTTAATGTTTCTGAGGGTAATACCTTTGTCTTTTACCTTGTCTTTTGTTGTTTACGCCACGTCTGTGTCAGGTCTGTTCATAGGTATGCTTGGCATCTTTGAATATGTCTCAATTCAGCGCCAGCGGAGAAAGAAAAAGGACGGTGATGACGAGGATAAAATCTTTTAAAGAAGGACTGTAAGCATTTTTTCAACCTTATTGTCAAAAGTGTAAACCAACGAAATTTTGGATTCTTCAGAACTCAATAAAAAAACAAAAGCAGGGCTTTTTGCCCTGCTAGATTATATTATACCATAAAAACAAAATCTGTCAAGCCTATTTTTGGTATTGCTCACCAATCAAAGTACCAGTTTCTTAGATGATAACACAGAAGATCTATCTTGTCAAATTCTTCAACATAACTTTTTCAAAGACCCAAGACAAAAGCAAAAACCACTTTGAAAGGCCAAGTTTCATTTTCTCTTCAGTGTGATCGTAATCAGCAAGGCAACGAAGGCAGTCAAGGCTATGGTTGGTCCTGGTGGTAGATCAAAGTAATAAGCCACGGTGAAGCCAGTCAAAGAACTCACCAACGAGAACAGAAGTGACTTGAGAATTACTCCTTTGAAACTCTTTGAAGTTATCTTGGCAAAAACACCAGGCAGGACGATGTAAGTCCCCATCAATATAATGCCAGATATCTTCACAGTGGTAACGACAGAAAAAGATACAAAGAACATCATGAAAAGACTTATCAAATTTACCCTTATTCCATAAAATTTCGCAGCTTTTTCGTCACTGATGTAGTATGTTATATCCCTCCAGAAAAGAAGATAGACAATAATTGTGAAAAAAATCACTCCAATGGCAAAGAAGATGTCGCTTTTGTTCACCAAAAGAACATTGCCAAATAGATAACTAGACAAGTCCACAGTGTAACTTCTACTCTTTGAAAGAAGTAATACACCGAAAGCCATAAAGACTGGTAGAAGCACACCAATGGTACTGCTTTCTGAAAATTTGTTCTTTCTTGAAAAATACCAAACAAAGAGTGCGAAAATGACGCTACTGAACACCCCAAAAAAGATTGCATTGCTGGAGAGAATCGAGGCAACGGCAAGTCCAGCGAAGGTCGCATGGGCAACCCCATCACCTATGAATTCCATTTTTCTGTAGACAACTATGGGAGAAACAAAAGCAGAAAGGAAAGAGACCAAAATGGTTCCAAAGAGTGCCAACCTCAAGAATTCGTAGCTTATAAGATCTCTTATCACATCGATCGCTCCCTATGTTCCATCTCGTAGTGCTTATCAGCACGTATCCAAAGATCAAACTGTCCGAACATCTCTTTCAATTTGTCTGGGCTGATCTTTTCAGTAGGCCCATGGCAGTGCAAGGTCTTGTTCAAACACATGATGGTGCTACATTCCCTAAAAACCAAACCGATATCGTGGCTCACCATTACTATCGTTAGATCCCTTTCCTTTTTCACATCGTAAAGAAGCTCGTAGAATGTGCTTTTCCCCATCTCATCGACACCAGAATCAGGTTCATCCAAAAGAAGTATGTCAGCATCAGAAAGTAAAGCCCTAGCAAGGGAGGCTCTTTGAAGTTCTCCACCTGAAAGATCTCCCACAAGACTGTGTGCTTTATCTTCCAAACCCACTCTTTTTAACATTTCTAATGCCCTTTCTCTATCTTTCTTAGCAAATCTTCTATTCTTTACATACACTGGAAGCAAAATGTAAGTGAAAACATCCATGGGAAACTCTCTGTTCACAGTGTTAAGCTGTGGCTGATAGCCCATCTTCCCATAAACTTCAACTTTACCTGTGTAATCCTTTATCTCTCCTATGATGACTTTCAAGAGTGTCGTCTTTCCAGCACCGTTTGGTCCAATTATTCCAACAAAATCTCCGGCTTTGACCTCAAAGGACACACTTTTCAAAGCCTGATATTCACCAAACTTTACACAGAGGTTTTCTACGCGTATCTTGATCATAATTTCTATTTCACACCCGTTGCCCTTTGAAATGCCTCGAGCAAGTTTTTATAATAGTCCGCCGCGTTCTTTGCATTGACGCCAAGAGGATCCAGCACGACAATTTCTCGCTTCAGTTCTTTAGCAATGGGTATTAGAAGCTTCTGGTTGAACTGCATCTCTGCAAATATGCCTACAAGTTTTTCACTCTTTGCCTTTTCGATGATTTCCAACAGTCTTTTTGCACTTGGTTCTTTCCCATGACCCTCTTCCAGAGCCAAAGTTTCAATCCCGTATGGAACGGTTAGATAAACGATGGAAGGATGAGTTATCACAAGAACGGAATTTTTATAACTACTCAAAAGTTGGTCAAAACGGTCCACAACATCATTCAATGAATTAATCAACCTTTCAGCGTTCTTTTCAAAATTCTCTCTGTTCTTTGGGTCTTTTTCCAAAAGTACTTTCAATATCTGTGGTATTATGTAATCTCTAACAAGTTGTGGTGAGATCCAGATGTGAGGATTAAACTCTCCATGTTCGTGTTCTTTATCGTTTTCTTCGTCGTTCTCTTCATCTTTCTCATAGCTATCATGGGCATCTTTCAAAAGAATCTCCTTTGGAAGAAAATCACTCAGAAAAATTACACCTTTGTAGCCTTCCAAATATGGTTCAAGCTCCAGTCCATTGGCAAAGACAATATCGGCTGTTGTAAGTCTTTTAACA
>JBKBIU010000232.1:0-2694 GCA_046294065.1 Pseudothermotoga sp. | reverse complement strand
CAGTGTATCTCACCTTCATATAAATCGAAATCAACGTTCTTCAAAACGGTGTGTTCGCCATATACCTTCACTATGTTTTTAAGCTCGACAAGACAATCTCTAACAGCCATCAACGATCAGCTCCCATAGCTAAAGGGGATGGGAAGGTCCCATCCCCAGTCTTTCCAACTCAATTGAGAACATCTATCAAACCTTTGTATTCTGGGAAGTACTGCTTTGTGAGTTCGATCCATACTGGATCTATATCCCAAGGCACAACTTTGGTCTTATCATCTATCGTCTCGGGAGTAATAGGTGTTATTGGCAGAAAGATCCATTGTCTCAATGCTTTTATTTTTCCCGTAACATAAGAGTGAAGAGCCAAGAACGAAACAAAGCCTTCCCATCCAGGCGAGCTTGATATTGAGTACTTGATCGCACCTTCTTTGATCAATTCTATTCCATATGGAGCACCGTTTGTCGTGATAACTTTTATTGGGTTGTTCAGTAGACCCCTTGATTTGAGCATGCGAACGACCGCGGCACCCATCTCTTCATTGAAAACGAACAATACGGAGAACTTGTAACCAGATTCGATCAGATCCTGAGCTTGTTTAACTGCCTCGTCTGGTATGTATTGACCGTCTCTTATGGCAACAATCTTGTTCTTGCCAAGTTCTTTCACGGCAGGTTCGAAAGACTTCAAAAACATTTGAACTGGCACATGTTCCAACCTTCCCATGATGACTGCAATATTCTCGCCCGGGTAGTTATTTGCAATGTACTGTGCAATATCCTTTCCCATGGCATCCCAGTTGAAATCAATACATGCAACAACAGGATCCTTAGATTTTAGAACCTCACCAACGTTGTCGGTCACGACAAGTGGTATACCTGCCTTTGCCGCTTCTCTTGCCGCAATAAAGGCACCATTTGGATTGAATGAGAATATACACATTCCATCTACCTTCATGTTCACCAGCGTTTGGATGTTCGAGATCTCCTTTTCCACGTCATAGTCTGAGTTCAAAACAACAACTTCTACCCCAGCAAGATTTGCTGCATAGACAAAACCTTCCACATCTTTCCTGTACCATGTGTCTGGGCCAGGAGTGACGTAGCCGTAAACCAACTTCTTAGCCATGCCAATAGACGCAAATACACTGACCAAGAGTACGACTAAGACCAATAACTTGAGACCTTTCATACACACCACCTCCATAGGGCTCGCTCCATGCGAACCGAAAATACCGCCCATGAAAAACGAAGATCACACAAAAATCGCTGAGAAACTCAGCTCGTTTCCTTGAACATAACGTTACGATAGAACTTTTTTATCTTATTTACTATTAAGTCAATCGCTTGACCAACAATTTCACCTTAAAAATACCAAAAATCAACCAATGAGTCAAATACTTCTCTCGCTTGCATTTACAAGAATATGTTCAAAATTCTTGATAAGAGTCTTTTATCAATCAAATTCATTTTCTATCTGATTCTTTCTTACCTTTTCTTCCAAAATCGTAGAATATGCTTTCACATTTACTTGTATCAACGCTCTACATACTCAAGCAAAATATGACTATTTCAGAGAGTCTATGGTGCTCTTTCAAAGGGTGCTAAAGAAGCATTTGTTTGAGTAACCATTTTAGAGTCGGTCGCAAAAAACTGTAAAGATTAAACAAAAGTGATATTGTGAAGTTCTTATCTTAGTTAGGGAGGATAAATCTGAAACGCGGATGGTGATAGACTACATTGGTGAATGACAGGGGATTCATTAGCAATTTTTGAGCAAGATCAAATTCACTGACTGAACAATCATTTGAACTCAGTTCACAAGATTCTGATCTGTTAGGAACCATAATTCGCAAATTCAGAGAATTCTCGTATCGCCTGTTTCAGTTAAGACTTCCGTGTGAAAGAATTCTATTTCACCAAAATCACAAACATCGATCTTTGTGTTACAGCAAATTGCTCAGTGCAATTCGCTATCTTTTTCAATGTGTGATAGCAGTCAGACGGTCTGTGAATGATATGACTGTCTTTGAAAAAGGCGAGGCTAACCTCCTCGCCTAAACTTGCACAACCTCGAGTTTGCTCTCGTGCATGACAATCTCTGTAAAATGGTAACAAGGCAAAGTGGTAGACCTTTTCAAAAGATTGGTCAGAACCTTGCCAGGTCCTACTTCAATGAAACTCGAAATATTCATCTTTGACATGTTACAAACTGATTCATGCCACAACACAGCTGATGTTATTTGTTCTAACACATAATTTTTTATTTCCTCTGGATCCGTTGTCTGGCGACCAGTACAATTCATCACTATGGGCCACCGGGGTTTTCTGAACTTGACATCTTTGATCTCTCGTGCCATTTTTTCCTTCGCAATCTCAAGCAAAGGCGTGTGAAAAGGTCCACTAACCTTGAGTTCAACAACTCTTTTTGCCTTGCTTTTCAACAATTCCATCGCAACCTTGACACCGTCCTTGAGCCCACTTATTACTACCTGGTCTTCGGCATTATGGTTTGCGATCCAGACTCCTTCCAAATTTGCAATCTGCTGTTCGATTTCTTTGTATCCCAGGCCCATGACCGCTGCCATGGTACCTTCTCCTGGAAGGACTGCCTGTGAGATATATTCGCCTCTCTTTCTAACTAAATAAATTCCAAGTTCGAAATCATAAACATCGGCGGCTGCAAGAGCAGTATATTCA
>JBKBIU010000231.1:0-2704 GCA_046294065.1 Pseudothermotoga sp. | reverse complement strand
AATGCTATTCCTTTGATGAAGTAATCTCTCAGTATCCAAAATATTATAAGCATAGGAATAGTCTGAAGAACAGCACCGGCAAGGACAGGGCCAATGTATCCTGCGTACTGGTGGTTAAAGACCGCTAACAAGACTGCTAAAGGCATCCTGTTTGGATTTTTGATGACCATAAGGGGCCAGAGAAAGTTGTCCCAGACACCTATGAAGGTGAATAGACCAACTATGGATGCAGTCGTGCGGGATAGAGGAAGAAGGACTCTGAAAATGACCCAAAGTCTGTTTGCCCCGTCCATCTTTGCTGCGTCGACATAATCTTGAGGTATTGTTTTGAAACTTTGTGAAAACATGAAAATACCCCAGGCGCTCATGGCGCTTGGGAAGATCACAGCCATGTAAGAATCTAAAAGCCCAAGAGTTCTCATGAGAACGAAAAGGGGAATGAGGAACATAAAGCCTGGGAAGAGCATTTGAAAGAGTATGAAATTTGAGGTAATCCGCGCACCTTTGAAATGTATTCTAGAAAGAGCATAGCCTACGAGGCAGGAGGTCAATATTACAAGAGTTGTGACACTCACAGAAATGAAGACGCTGTTAAACAAGGCTCTTAAAAAGGGGCGTTGCAATCTTTCAGAGGTCACGAAAATGAATTTATAGTGATCAAAGGTAATACGAGTTGGCAAGAATCTGGTGAAGATCTCGTCCACAGGCTTGAAAGAGGATAGCAAAAGCCAGAGATATGGGTATATCCAGATGGAGGCAAGGATTATCATTAAAAAATTTATTCCAAAGTCTATTATTTTCGTTTTTTTCATTCAAAGCTCACTTCCTTTTCAAACAAACGTTTTATAAGCATTACGAAACCAAAACTGATTAACGCAGTCACAAGGGCAACCACCGTGGCATAAGACGGATTGATTCTTCTGAAAGCCGTGTCGTACATGTATATCAAGGGAGTCAAAGTTTTTTGCATGGGTCCACCACCGGTTATCATATAAGGTTCTGTGAAGATTCCAAAAGTGAGTGTCGTCACCAAAATGGTGACTGTAACCAGCGAAGGGTTCAAAAGGGGAAGGACGATTCTTGCAAAGATGGTCCTATTGTTGGCACCTTCTATTTTCGCAGCCTCTATGACACTCTGTGGTATGGCTTGCAAACCTGCATAAATTATTAAACCATAGTAGCCAACAAATTTCCAAGTTATCATTAGGCAAATTGAAAAAACTGCCAGCTGAGGATGACTGAACCAAGGTATCGTTGTGCCAAAGAGTGCGTAGACAATTCTGTTGACAGGACCATTAGAGGCAAATAGATTTGAGAACATGATTGAATAAGCAACACCTGAAGAGACATTAGCGACCAAGAAACCAAAAATGACAAAGCTTCTCAGGTATCGGACCTTTCCTAAGGCAAGGGCATAAAGTAGTGAAGTTACCAAAGTCATGGGAATCAAGAAAGCCAAAAAGTTGAGTGTATTCATGAAGATTCTCCAAAAGGTTGAGTCGAAGAAAATTCTTTGGAAATTTTCAAATCCTACAAATCGTATTTTCCCAACAAAGTTCCATTTGGAAAAAGTTAAGACCAGCATCCAAACGAACGGGTAGCCCCAGAAGATTGCAGTATACCCAAGGTAGATTCCTATCATCCCCAAACCAAACCTGAGCTCTTTACGTTTCAAAGTTTTTGCCATAGGGCTACCCGCCTCCTGTCTTAGAAGAGTATTTTGTTCACTTCCCTTATGGATTTATCTATGGCACTTTTCACATCGCTTTTGAGATACATCAAGGGTTCGATCAGATGGTTAGTCAGAGCCATTTGTACATCGATCGTTTTATCGATGGGTGCTGGTGGTACAGCGTATCCAACGGCTTGGGCATAAGCTTTGAAAAATTTGTCTTTCATATACTCGGCAAAAGCTGGATTTGTCCCAAGATCCTCTCTTGCTGGAGGCATCCTGGTGATTTCAATCCATTTCTTGTCACTCTCAACTCGAGAGAAAACCCAGGAGATGAACTCAAAGATTTCCTTTTTGTTTTTCGAATGATTGTATATCACAAGGCCTTTAGTGTCGGCAAATGTGTAAACTGGCGCATCCTTAGGAAAATCGTCGGGGACTGGTGGGGGTGAGACCCAAACATATTCCATCACTTTGGGGAAAGTTTCAAGTGCCCAGTTTATTTCCCACGGTCCTGTAACTTTTCCAAGAATTGTGCCCATGTAAAATGGATTGCTACCAAGATCAACAGCAGTGTAATTGTTTTTGAACATCTCATAGATAAAGGTGGCTACTTTAGTGCCGTAATCATCGTTATAAATTGCCCTCCTTCTTGCCGTGTCTATGTAATTTTTTCCATTCGAAGATGCGTAATAATACATAATGAAGTCAAACCATCTATCCCACCAGTTTCTGCCTGCTATGACCTGTGCACCGTAACGCTCGTTTGGTACTGAAAATTTCTTGCTGATCTCGTAGATTTCAGAGTAAGTGCGTGGAGGTCTATCGTATCCCAGTTCTTTCAAAAGATCTCCACGCCACCAAAACAACATAGGGTTGGAATAAATCGGAAAGACATAGTATTTTCCGTTGATTTTCCAGCTTTCAATGATTCTTTTCATGTTTCTGGTCTCTACCAGTTTCCAAAAGTCCTGGCCAAATTCGTCGAAAGAGCTGATTGCTCCGATATCTGCGAGTTGCGCAGCAAAGCCA
>JBKBIU010000230.1:0-2712 GCA_046294065.1 Pseudothermotoga sp. | reverse complement strand
CCTTGCCGGGCATGACCTGTGTTTCAACTCCACCGACAGGTGAGAAGGCCAAGGTTCCATCTTCTTCGATGTTTGTCACCATAAAACCAACTTCGTCCATGTGTGCCGCTAAAACGATCTTTCTTCTGCCTTTTGTTCCCTTTTTATAGGCTATCAGGTTACCAAGTACATCTACCCTTAGATCATCAACCTTATCCTTTATTCTCTGATTTATGAAATCCCTCACTTGTTGCTCGTTACCGGATACTCCATCGAGTTCTGTCAATTCTTTCAGGTACAAAATTACACCTCCTTCACTCAATTGTTGTAGCTAAGGCTAACAACCTGGCAGTTTCCTCTACGTCTTTTGGATCTACCACCTCGACAGGTGTGTGCATGTACATGAGAGGAATAGAAACCAAGGCAGTACGTATACCGCTTCCTGTAAGCTGTATCTCATCTGTATCGGTCCCAGATCTACCGGGAGCAGGCTCGATCTGTACCTTGACGTTGTGTTTTTGTGCAATCTCAGAGAGTTTTGATTGGAATTCTCTATCAATCGATGGTCCAACACAAAGGGCAGGTCCTTCACCAACCTTGATCTGCACAAATTGTGGAACCTTCACGTCACCATGGGTTACGTCCACAACAATTGCTCTATCAAGCTTAAGCTCATAAGCAATCGATACAGCTCCAGGACCCGCAACTTCTTCCTGACCGGAGAATACAAAGTACACATCCTGGTAATTCCTTAGAGTCTGCAACAGCTGGGCTGCCAAAATCAAAGAAGCGCATCCTGCCCTATTATCCATCGCTTTACCACACAGTTTGCCATTGAGTTCTACTGGCTTCATATCGACAACACATATATCTCCCACCGATACATACTTACCAAGTTCACTACAAGATAGATCCACGAAAATCTTGTCAAAGCTTGGTATTTTATTTCGGTGTTCCTCTTTTTGAAGATGAGGAGGGAGAACACCAACAATTCCTTTTGCTACACCATTTTTCGTATGAATTCTAACTCTTTGTGCAAACATGATCTTTGGATCTACTCCACCAATCATTTCTAACCTGGCAAAAGGTCCGTCTTCTACCTTGGTTATGACGTGCCCAACCTCATCTGCATGGGCAAAAATACCAAGCTTTCCCTTTCCAAATCCCTTCTTCTCTGCCACAAGGGTACCAACTTTGTTGTACCAGACTTTGTCAACAAAAGGTTCAATCTTTTTTTCTATGACCTTCAAGACCTCTGCTTCATACCCGGAAGGACCATCCAAAATGGAAAGCTCTTTTATTAGCTCTTTTACATCCAATTTCATCACTCCTCTATTGAAATTTTACATCCTTTGCCTTTTGAACAACGATCTTGTTGTCTTTCACATGTATTACAACAGGTTCATCAGATGGTTCTATTTCTCTGAGTATATAACCAGAGATCTGGATCAAGGTCGGATGTATGGACAAAGCCGCTATCACTGCTTGGTCGCCTTCATTCAAACCTGCTCTCAAAACACCTTTGACATCACCAAAAACAGCTATTGAACCACCAGCCATAATCTCTGCACCAGAATGCACATTTCCTATTACGATCACATCTCCAGAATGAACCAA
Organism: Pseudothermotoga sp.; assembly: GCA_046294065.1. Lineage (GTDB taxonomy): Bacteria > Thermotogota > Thermotogae > Thermotogales > DSM-5069 > Pseudothermotoga_B. The sequence goes on along the minus strand of JBKBIU010000230.1, from coordinate 1,116 downwards.
CGCTTGACCAGATCTAAGGTTTTTTTTGACCACCTTTGTGCCAGATTTTGTTTCTCCCTCTTCAACCATTTTCATTCTTCCACGGACATTTATGTTTTCACCTGAAGCAACACCCATTAGTATCTGAGAAACCTCTAAACCCATATTCTTCAAGGCGGAAACAATTTTTGGCATATCTTGAGAATGTTTCTCATTGTTCTCAATCATTAACATTATTCTGTCTCCCGTTGCAAAAAAACCACTCATTTGGGATATGCGCGATCCAAGTTGGTGGATAACTGTTTCCAAATCATCATAATCTTTTATCACTAAAACAAGACCTTCCTTCGTCATCTTAAAATCCACAAAATCAAAGGACAAGGCAAATCACCCCCAAAGTATCAATAAAATTCTATCACGCTATAATATCAATATGAAATAAAATTCCATGGAGGAGAATCTCGTTGTTCAAATTCAGATTGGAAAGGTTACTACAACTTAAAATTTCACAGGAAAATCAAGTAAAATTGGAACTTGCAGCCACTAGAATGAAAATCAATACTTTGCAGGAAGAAATTAAATTTGCCGAAGGTTCTTTGAGTGATCTTTACAAGACAATGCTCCAAAGTTCCTCGAGGGGTATAACAGGCGTACAAATCAACCAGTGGTTTTTATACATAGATATTCAGAAAACATATCTAAAGGAACTGTACAGACAACTCGATCAACTCAAAAGAGATGAAGAAAATCTCAAAGAACAGTACCTTAATGCAAGACGAGATAGAAAAATGTTACAAAATCTGAGAACAAGGCGTTTTAAAAGGTATGTTTTTGAACAAGACAGGATCAACAGACTGTATCTTGACGAAGTTGCCTTGAGAAAGGTGGTCAGAGGTGAAAGATAGTACTGTGTTGCAGTTACCTGTTTCGACAATCGCCTATATTGGCGATGCTGTGTATTCTCTATATTGTAGAATCAAGTATCTTGATTTGCTAAAGGTTGACAAAATTCACAAAAAAGTGAATGAAGTAGTTTCAAGAAATGGTCAAGCAAGAAACCTGGATAGATTGATGAGTTTACTCAACGAAACGGAGTTGTCTTTGGTAAGACGGGCGGTGAATAGCAAGGGTGCAAAA
>JBKBIU010000229.1:0-2732 GCA_046294065.1 Pseudothermotoga sp. | reverse complement strand
TTCAAAGATGTAAGAAATCAAAAGACACAAAAAATGATGGAATCTATGGTAAAGCGCAGTTTCAATCGCCCTGAGTTTTATTGCAAACCAATCATTACTTTTTTGAGCCCTCTAAAGCATTAACAAACTCAACAATCAGGCATAATCAATGATCGATTCTTTTCCCAACAAATGGTAAAACTATACCATTTAAAATGTTAGAAATATAACGTGATAATTTTGAAACTATAGTGTAATCTAATAATCGGTGAGAACAAAGGGGGCAAGTATCGGTGAAAAAGGGTGAAAAAGACCAAAAGAAAACTGAAGCGAAGAAAAGGCGGACAGAGGTACTTTTGGCAACTTTGGGTACGGAACCACAAGTAGTTACTATCACCCTCGATGAACTTACAAAAAGAGGCTACTCAGTTGACAAAGTTGTTTTGGTATTCACCGAAAGTCCCGCGGTAATTGAGACTGTAGAAATACTCAAAAACGAGTTTTCCAAGCAGCAAAGTCAAATCGAAGTTGTTGAGTGTCCTGTCCAATCAAACGGAAAAGCTGTGGAAGACTTTCTCACACAAGAAACCTTAAAAGCTTTAATGGCTACTCTTTACTCACGAATTCGAGAGCTGAAAGAAGAAAAGTTGATTATCCACTTACTAATCTCTGGTGGTCGCAAAATAATGGGAATAATAGCTATGTTGATTGCTCAACTTCTCTTTGGAGAAGAAGACCACATATGGTACTTGATAACGGAAGGCTGGAAACCCGGTGATAATCGAAAACTTCATCTTTCTGAACAGGAACGCGCCTGGGTTGTTGAAATTCCTGTGATACATTGGTCTGAAGCCTCAACTTTAATTCGCACAGTAGCTCAAATCAGTACACCTGAGGATGTGGGAATGTGGTACAGGAAATTGAATAAAAATGCACAGTTAAAGAGAAAAAAGGAATTTGTGGAACACTGGCTAACGCCAGCGGAGAAGGATTTAGTTAAAGTGGTCTGCCAAGGGTATGACAACGAACAGATATCTAAAATCCTGTCCAAGACTGAGCAAACTATCGCTAATCAACTGCAAAAAATATATGAGAAGCTCAGAGAATGGATGGATTATCCAGACAGGCGGGTGGATAGAAACCTTTTGATCGCCGAATTTGCACCTTATTTTTCCTTGAATGAAGAAAACATTTGATCGGAGGTGACAAAATGATCGTCCTGAACTTTTCCCACTATTTAACCAATAAAATTATAAAACAATTGGAAGAAAAGTTGGGTGACGATATCCAAAAGATAATAGATTTGGACGCAAAGATCGACATGGAAAGACCTTTGGCGCCACAAATATCCACGATCGTTGACAGAGTTGGTTTCAATTCCTACGAATGGCAAAGTCTTCGCTTCATCGTAAATCCGCCTTCGCTGAACGTGAGCGCCATGACTCTCTTAGCAGAGATTCACGGAAGATGTGGCTATTTCCCGCCCATCATAAGGCTCAAACCGTTGCGAGACAACGCAGTAGTGGAATTTGAAATGGCGGAGATCATCAACCTGCAAAAGGTTAGAAACGAAGCCAGGTTGAAAAGATAACAGATCTTAGGAAAGAGGTGATTGGGTTTGAAAAAACTCATAAGCTTTTTGGGAAAAGGAAAATACAATACAGTTACATATTTCTACCAGCAACAAGAGGTTACAACAAACCTATTTGTAGAGGCCGCTGTGAAAATCTTCAAACCAGACAAGTTAATACTCTTACTGACAGAGTCGCTATTAAAGACAGATCAACGATCGGAGGTTCAAGATAATTCACCAGGGCAAGATTACGTTCAACAACTGGAAAAAGCATTTAATGACATTGAAGTTCAAAGATTTCTTTCGTTTCTAAAAGGCTGTAAAATCCTTACTTTCTCTCTATTTAAATAATATTGTCAAAATAGACTTTATACGATCTCAGGATTTTTCAGCATAAATGACAGCTTAAAAGGTGAGATTGTATTTACAGACAACACGGCTTGAGAAACATCCAGCTTATTCTCTACTTTCATAAAACACCCCCATGGACCAGCTAAAGTACTTTATAATCAATAAAAACAAGATCTATTAGCATACTGTCACAACTATAATATAACATAATTTTTGCCTTATATGGAAATATCTATCAAGGTTATCTTTTAAAACATATCTTCACGGTATTGTTGAAAAAGCCAATGTTCAAGCTTGTTTTTGGAAGTAATGTCAACACCAATATGCCTGATGGTTCTATGACAAAACGTTAACATTCTTTACCCTTGTGCATCATGTCCAAAGCACGAATCTTTCAATAGATCTTTCTTGTACTTTTTCACAAAATTATTGTACAATAACGCAAATCTGAAACCTTTTGATGAAGGGGGTTTACATTATCACCAAATTTCGTCGAAACGTCCATGCCATTTTGACAGCTGTATCGTCTTTCAACTTTTAAGATGCCCTACAATGTAAAATTCTATGGATCTACCCAGTTAGGTCACACAAAAATGAAAGGACAATTTTGTGAATATTAACTTCACAATAGGATATTGGGGCAGCCTACTTAATCTAGAAAAGGGTTGAAAACATCTTCACGTTAGATCTTTCGTAGGTGTGAATGAAAGGTTGGACAGTTGTAGTTTACTTTTCTGCACATTAATTATTTTTCAGAAAGAAAAAATGCGAAATTCAAAGAAAACGGCAAATTTTAAAAGATTTGTGGAGTTTTGTTCAAAAAAAGTCA
>JBKBIU010000228.1:0-2743 GCA_046294065.1 Pseudothermotoga sp. | reverse complement strand
ACAGTTTACAGCATGGGCATAGTCTACCGAACCGACAAGATTAAAGGCCCCATTACTTCCTGGAAAGATTTCTGGAACAAAGAAGTGGCTGGACACATAAGTTTACCGGACATAACAACCACTCAAGGACCGGTATTGATGATGCTTTTCAATCAAATCTACGGTGGAAATGCCTATGATCCAGAATTGAAAGCAGCATTTGAAAGAGTCAATCAGCTCAAGAAAAACGTCGTAACTTTTTACAAAACATCCTCAGAGCTTATAAATCTGTTCAAGATGGGCGAGGTTTGGATGGCTCCCGTTCAAAGATTTTCCTGGGGTCAATTTCTCGAAACGGGTTTACCTTTAGTATGGATAACTCCCGTGGAAGGTATGCCTGGTTTTTTGAATGTCATCAGCATAGTGAAAGGGGCCAAGAACCTTGAGGGAGCTTACAAGTACATTGATTTTTTGATAAGTCAAGAAGTTCAGTATGCGCAGGCTATGGACCTTGTTGATTCCCCTGTGAATGTGAATGTCATAGTTCCTCAAGAAATAGCAGAAAAGTTAACCTATGGCGTCGATCATATAAAATCATTGATCTTTTATAGAACAGATTTCATCGTAGAAAACTACGACAGATGGATCAACAAATGGAACGAGTTGATTGCCCAATAAGATGAAAAAATATACCGTTCTCCTTCCAGCACTCGTGTTTTTGTTTATATTCTTTCTTTTACCAATTCTTTCAACGATTGTTGAAAGTGTCTATCAACCACAAAAAGGATGGGTAGTCGGAAAATATCTTCAATTTTTCACACAGAGGGTTTCACGAATAGCTTATACGAGAAGTCTTACAATAAGCCTTCTTGTCACCATTGTTGCTTTGGCAATTGGGTATCCATCAGCCATGGCTATCGTAAGTGTGCCCAATGATTCATTGAAAAGTCTACTCATGACTTTGGTAGTCTTTCCTCTGATGACCAACTCAGTGGCAAGGACCTTTTCATGGCTCGCTGTTCTTGGGCGAGAAGGTCTGATAAATAACCTCTTGCTTTCCTTGAGATTAATAGACAACCCCAGAAGATTCCTTTACACCCCTGGGGCTGTCTTTTTCGGGCTTTTGCAACTTTTTCTTCCTTTGATGATCATCTCTCTTGTGAGTGCCCTTGAAAACCTCCCAAAGGAGGTACCACTTGCTGCAAAAAGCCTTGGAGCAAATGCTTTCAATCTTTTTACAAGGATCTATATTCCGCTCACAGTCGAAGGGATCGTCGCAGGATCTACGTTAGTTTTCACAGGATGCATAACTGCCTATGTGACACCAGCGGTGCTCGGTGGAAGTCGTGTGCTCATGCTCAGTACCTTACTTTATCAAAAAACTTCGATTACCCTCGATTGGGGTATGGCAACTGTTATTGCGGTAGTCATGCTTTTGACAACACTCGCTGTGAATTATTTCTCAAGAAAGATAAGCACTCTGGGAGTGAGCAAAGGATGAAGACTAACAGATGGCTTGTTTTCTCATTAGTGATTGCTTTTATTATCCTGCTTGGGCCATTCTTGGTAATCTTTTTCGCTTCTTTTGAACCGTCTTCCACATTGAGGTTTCCTCCAACGGGCTTTACCTTGTCATGGTTCAAAAAGGTTATAGCCATGCCCATGTTCCAAAAGAGTTTTGTTTTCAGCCTGCAGTTGGCGTTGTACTCTTCATTTCTTTCTTTGTTACTGGGAGTACCCGTGGCATATGTCACTGCAAGGTATGATTTCAAAGGCAAGCCTTTGGTAGAATTTGCTACAACTTTGCCTGTTATAATTCCTGGAATGGTTGCGGGACTAGCATTGCTTAGGTTCTTCGTTCTTTTGAATGTCTTCTCGGTCCAGACAACTTTGTTGATCGGCCACACAGCAATCGTACTGCCTTATGTTGTGAGATCCACGTTGGCAAGCTTAGTTAACCTGCCTGTATCAGTTGAAGAAGCGGCACAGAGTCTTGGAGCAAGTCCGTTGAAGAGTTTCTTTTTAGTTGTACTTCCAAATATCAGAGTTGGTATTATCTCGGCTTTCATAATGACCTTTATCACATCCTTCAACAACGTACCCATCTCTCTTTTTCTCACTGGCCCAGGCGTGAGCACTCTGCCAATAGTGATGATGACCTATATGGAATACTATTACAACCCCAGCATAGCAGCTCTTTCCACATTGCTCATAGGTGCAACTTTGACGGTTGTTCTGTTAGTTCAAAAGATCTTTGGTATTTCTAAACTCTTGTGAGGGATGAAGATGGCATTTCTTGAGATCGTGGATCTTTCTGTTGCTTATCAGGGCAATGTTGTTGTACTGAAAAACCTTACCTTGTCCGTTGAAAAGGGATCTTTTTTGTCGTTGCTTGGTCCCTCAGGCTGCGGAAAAACTACTACACTGAAAACCCTGGCTGGTTTTTTATCACCACTGAATGGAAAGATAATCGTCAATGGCAGGGATTACACAAAGATGCCAGCACATAAAAGAAACATGGGCATAGTCTTTCAAAATTACGCCCTTTTTCCTCATCTGAATGTCTTTGAAAATATCGCTTTTGGTCTGAAAATGAGGCATATGAGCAAGTCTGAGATAAACGAAAGAGTCAAGAAAGCGCTAGACCTTGTCGGCCTTTCGGGTCTTGAAGATCGACTACCTTCACAACTTTCTGGTGGCCAACAACAGAGAGTAGGCATTGCAAGAGCCATCGTCATAGAACCTGATATTCTCTTAATGGATG
>JBKBIU010000227.1:0-2758 GCA_046294065.1 Pseudothermotoga sp. | reverse complement strand
CTGTCCAATCCTTATATTCAAATCAAAGTACATCCTAGCGATGTGCACAGAGCCAGACCTTGTTTGAACAAAGACAGGTCTGTTACCGTAAGGTAATGACAATATCCTACCATTGACGATCAATAAACCTATTGGAAGGCCTGTGTTCGGATCAAAATAATTCGCATTAACGCCAGCGATTGCACCTGTCCTTGCGACCATCCTCTCAACACTTTCAAAGGTCCCTATGCCACCATTGCTGATCTGAGGTCTCAGTTCTACAAGATTCGGATCAATCCAAAGATAATTCACAAGCATATCTTTGCCACCGATTCTTTCGATCTTTTGTTCCCATGAAACACCATCGGCGAGTCTTTCTCTACCCATCTGTGGATACTTTAAACTCAGATTTATTGAACTGCCGTCCACCCTGATGCCAACAGATGGTTCAGCATCTGTTTCCAGTGTGATTTCCAACGATGTTGTATTTCCCACCTGATTGATCTTGATGTCATTCGTTGAAGAAAGATTTGACAAGCATGGTGCAAGTTGGATCAAAATCTTCGACTTTTGGGCACTCACTTTCATCATTTCCACGAAGGGAAATCCAATAAAGTTTAGTTTTAACTCGTTGCGGGAAAGATTTACCGATGTGAGTATACAAACGCTATCGAGCAAAGCTATTTGGCCGTTTGGAGTTTCGTACTTTTCGACACCCATGATCTTCGAAAAAAGGTCAATATTCATCATGATTTTGTCTTTTGTGTAAAGGGCGCTTCCTGGGTAGATATCAAGAAAATCAACAGAGACTGTCCCGTCTTTTTCGATGATTGTGATCTTTTTGTTATATATGAAATAAGCTCTATTTGATCTCTCTGATATAACAAAGGAAGCTCCAAACTGGTCGAGTGACCTCAATTCAACAAAGCCATTGCTCTCTCGTAATGTAGCGAAATTACCCTTTATTCCAATTAGAACTTGAGAGAAAATCAATGTGTTCACAATAAGTAACACTAAGAAAATCAATGTAAATCTCATTCGATCACTCCAAGCAAAATTTCTTGAGGTTTCACTCTTTGTTCAACAACTTCATAGGCATCAGAAATCAGCTTAATAGCCGATTTTACATCGCTCTTCTTGGATACATACATTCGAACGACTGGCTCGTCGAACTGGATATAATCTCCTGTTTTCTTAAGGACTTCTATACCAACGCTTGGATCGATGATGTCCTCCTTTTTCGATCTACCTGCTCCAAGTGCCATCGAAGCAGTTCCCACAAGTTCTGTGTTTATCTTGCCTATGTAACCAGATTTGTTCAGCTTGACCTCGATAATTTCTTTGCTCATTGGTAATAGATTGTAATCATCGATGACTCGCGGATCTCCTCCTTGTGCTTCAACAAAGTTAGCGAACCTCTCGAGAGCCTTGCCAGAAAGAATTTCCTTGATGATCTGCTGCTCAGAAACTTTGATCTTTACAAGATCGAGCACCTCATAACATATATGGACACATAGTTTTACCAAATCCTCTGGTCCGTTACCTTTTAGAGTCTCGATAGCCTCCAGTACTTCCAGGGAATTTCCTACCATCCGACCCAGCGGTTGGTCCATATTTGACAGAACAGCCCTTGAGAGTTTCCCAGATCTTTTGAGTATGTTTATCATCAGCTTCGCCAATTCTTTCGCCCGATTTATATCTTTCAAAAACGCACCTGATCCAACTTTAACATCGAAAACAATCGCGTCAGCACCACCTGCAAGTTTCTTGCTAACGACACTCGAAGCGATCAAAGAAATGTTATCAACTGTAGCTGTAGTGTCTCTGAGTGCGTAGATCTTCTTATCGGCTGGTACAAGATTACCAGTCTGACTTGCCACAGCAAATCCTATTTTCTTGACGATATGGAAAAACTCTTCTTTTGTTAACTCTGTTCTCATACCTGGTATTGATTCAAGCTTATCTATAGTTCCACCGGTATGTCCAAGTCCCCTGCCAGACATCTTTGGAATCTTGACACCAAACCCAGCAAGTACAGGCAGTACAACGAGCGTCGCTTTATCACCGACACCACCAGTTGAGTGCTTGTCCACCTTTATACCTTCAATTGGTGATAGATCTAAGATCTCACCAGACCTAGCCATACTTATAGTAAAATCATAAGTTTCTCTTGGATTCATACCTCGGAGAAAAATTGCCATCAGCAGAGCAGCCATTTGGTAATCAGGTATGTTTTCAGAAACATAAGCGTTGACGACAAATTCTATTTCCTCTGATGTGAGTTCCTGACCATCTCTTTTCTTTTTTATGATGTCATACATTCTCATTCTTCTCATTCCTTTTGACAGGTAATTTCACACTAAAGGTTGTTCCAACACCAAGCTCACTCTCTACTGAAATCTCTCCACCGTGTCTGTCAACAATGGTCTTTACAATCGATAATCCCAATCCAGAACCGCCCATTTTTCTACTACGACCTTTGTCCACCCTATAGAACCTATCGAATATCCTATCGAGTGCTTCACGAGGCATACCTGGACCAGTATCAGATACTTTTATAATCGCATAGGACTCTGATTTGCTGATCGAGATCTTTACCCTTTTTTCACCACTGTCTTTAAGAGATGTGTATTTTATTGCATTGTCAACGAGATTCAGGAGCATTTGAATCAGTCTGTCCTGATCTCCAGTGATCGTTACATCCTGGCAATCAAAACTGACCTTGACACCATAATCGTGTGAAAGAGGTTCGACGATGGACATTACATATTTTACTATT
>JBKBIU010000226.1:0-2776 GCA_046294065.1 Pseudothermotoga sp. | reverse complement strand
GGGAGTAGTGGCCGTGTGGCGCGGCCCGCGGTCGTGTCATACCGATTGGGATGGCACGGTGTCGCTGAACCGAAGCACGAGGGTAAACCTCTGTGTGCATCCGCTTGAGGATGCCCTTCAATTCATTGAGGGGAGGACGTCACCCGGGCTCGCCCGGCCTTTTGATCACAGTTTATAAGTTTTTCTAATGCAGACTGATCCAGATATACTCATTAGCATCGAAGGTCCGCTTAATCCATCCTTCATAGAATTTTTTAGGTATTGGTTCCTCTGCAGTTGGCTTGTTACATGTCCTTTCAGGCTGTACTTTTAGACTCTCTAGGAACACTCGTAAGAATAGTTTAAAGCGATCGAAATGGTTTCAGTCTTTCAGTTTCTCATAGATCAACTCAATTTCGTCAATTCTGTTGAAAAAGGCTTGAACTACATCTGGGTCAAAATGGGAACCACTTTCCTTTGATATAATTGCCACCGATTCATCAAAGGAGAATGGCTCTTTGTAGGGCCGCTTAGTAGTCAAGGCATCAAAAACATCGGCGATTCCAACAATTCTTCCTTCAATGCTTATTTCATTTTTCTTCTTTCCACAAGGATACCCTTTCCCGTCCCAATGCTCATGGTGATCAGCTATGATGTTTTTCATCGTTCTGAATGAAATGTCATCTATAATATTCTTGGCTTCTTTTTCGAAATTTTCTATTACTTCCAAGCCTTTCTCAACGTGTTTCTTCATAATTTCCCACTCTTGAAGGTCAAGTCGCCCAGGTTTAAGCAGTATTCTATCAGGGACTGCAACTTTTCCAATGTCATGAAGCGATGAAAATTGATATATTTCTCTTACAAGCCTTGGACTCAAGTTCAGCTCTTGAGCAATTGCTTTGGCATAGCCTGCTACCCTTTTTATGTGATTTCCTGTTTCGTTGTCTTTAAATTCCACCAGGTTCACCAGACTGTTTGCAAAACTTGAAAGAAGCTTTTGCAATATCAGAGAATAGTACAGTCTGTATGAAATCACAGTCGATATTGCAGCGAATAAACTTTCATCATACTCTGTATAATTATCTGTTTTGTCAGAAGTGAGAAACAAAAAACCAAAAGGCCGGCTATTTATAGATGCTAATAATGTCAAGTTGGACTTGAACCCTTCTTCAATCAGTAAGCCTAAGGACTTAGATTTTGTCAGTTCATATCTTTTCTGAATATCATTTATTATCCTTGTTTTTTCTTCCTTTTTAATCATCTCACCTAAGCTTGTTTCCTCTAACTTTTGACTAAAACCTGCCGTTAATCTTGGAACGATATTACTTTTAGAAATGTAAGCAACTTCAGCGATAACTGAACTGTTGTCCCAATCTATAAAGGCTACAGAAAATCTTTGAGAGTTAAAGAGTTTACAAAGGTAAGGGCCAACGGTGAAGACAAAATCCTCTGTAGAGGTTGTCAAAGGTGTCTCTCTAAGAGTTTCATATATTGAAAAAACAGTGTTTATATCATTGATGGAATCATTAATCTTTAATTCTTCTTCACACGATGGTTCGTCGATCGGAATAGGCGACACATATACGTTGCCAGCTATCTGCGAGGTCTTTCGTAACACTTTATCTACGAAAAATCTGAAAAGTGCAAAACTCCTATATGAAAAAATCAGTAGAACCAATGATGCGATAAAAATAATGCCATAAACTTTTCTTATTTGGTCCTTGTGTTTTCTTATATATTCAGCTTCGTATTCTCTGAGAAAATTAGCGAAGCTCCTCAATTCATTGATAATACTTTCCTTTTGGGCAAGACTCTCATCGTAGTTTTTCAATAAATTCTCGTATCTTTCACTGCTGTAATTAAAATGCCTCATCTCTTCAATAACAACGCTTGGATGTGAACGCCCCGCGACTACATCGTTTACTTGGTTGAATGCTAACCTGGTGCGTTGATAAATACTATCAAATAAATATATCTCGTAGATTGTCCAGCCCATGACGAAGACACAGATGCCTATAAATATTGACACAAGTAGCATAGTTCTCTTCATATAGTCTTTGAGACTTCTTATTTTTTTCACATGTTCACCTTCTTTTATTTTTACAACACTGACAGCAGATTTCGAAAATTCATAATTTTTAAGGATTTCTAAGTCCTTGCGGGTTGTGTTAAACTCAGTATTGACAAAATCACTGCAGCGGTGTATCTTTTGTGCATACTGAGATCTCAAAAACATGTGAGTAGGCAAAAGTAGTTCAATATTATTTTATCATTTATCCCTATAAGTGTGATAACTGTTTTAAATCATTTTTCAGAACCTTCACAACAAGTTCCAAGTACCAATATGTCAAACTACTTTCGCTTTTTAACAAAATTGTTTAGAGCCCCAATTGATTCTAACTGAAAGAACGAATGAAGCTTTAAGAAAGCAATTTTGTCAGTATTACAGAACTCAAACAGGGCTGATGTCCCTTCACATAGACTCATCCCAAGGGAGGTCTCAAGATCTGTTGAGAGTTTGGTAATGATTTTACCTTTTATGCTTTGATTCACAAAGCTGGCAGATTTTGTCACACTGCGCTGCAGAACTTTTCATTTCGGCGCTAAGCCCATCGATCTCTGCCCTAAAAGTTAAACTTTTCCTACTTTTAAGTTCCAAGATAGAGTTCTAAGTGAGTGACGTCCTCCCCTCAATGAATTGAGGGGCATCCTCAAGCGGATGCACACAGAGGTTTACCCTCGTGCTTCGGTTCAGCGACACCGTGCCATCCCAATCGGTATGACACGACCGCGGGCC
>JBKBIU010000225.1:0-2778 GCA_046294065.1 Pseudothermotoga sp. | reverse complement strand
CAAGGCTCTTCTATACATGAAGACGGCGAATGTGTGCACGAAGGGTGTGAATCCTTCTCTTGCCATCCCTCCGGCTGCGCTCATCATGTTCTGTTCAGTCATACCAAATGAATAGAATCTATCTGGGTATGTTTCTTTGAATAAACCAATTTCTGTAGAATTAGTCAAATCAGCTGAAAAGACAACAACTTCTGGTTTATCGGCTGCCCATTTGACAAGATTTTTTTCATGGACCCTTGCTTCTAATTTCATGCATTCTCACCCCCAAATCTTTCACGTAGAAAGTTCTCTAATTCCTCTCTTTCTTGTTCATTTGATATTCTTATGTAATGAAACTTCGGGGCTCTCTTTTTGAGTATTTCAATGCACTGATAGGGAACCGTCCTGGCAATTATGAACAGTGGCTTTTTCTCATGAGGAATCTTCGCTGCATCAACGATTTGTTGTATATTGTGACCATCTATTTCGACGGCAACTGCTCCAAAGCTTTCCAGTCTTTCTCTCAATGGTTCTATCTGATTTACAGTATCGATTTTCCCATCAGCAGATTGACCATTGGCATCGATAACTACATTCACATTATCAATCCCGTAAAAGGAAAGTGTTTCTATTGCTTCCCAAGTTTGTCCTATCATGAACTCTCCATCAGACATGACAACCCAATTTTTTCCAACCTCGCCTTTCCTTTTTCTTGCCATGGCTATTCCCAAAACTTGAGATAGTGTCTGTCCAAGTGAACCGGACATCAGCTCATGACCAGGAGAATGATCTGCACCTATCATCTCAACAGTACCGCCATCTTTGTTGAACATTTCAAGCCCTTCGGGAAGCATACGACCTGTTTCGACAAGAGTTGCATACAGTACCAATGCATAATGTACTGGACTCAGGAAAAATCTATCAAGATGAGGTTCTTTCGGACCATTGTAGCCGTAACCGGAGAAGTACTTCTTGTTGTGTCTTGATGGTACACCAGAGAATTCTGGTGGAATCTTGGGGGCTATGGAGGGACCTATGTTCATCAACTTAGTGTAAAGTGTAGCAAGAATTTCTGCACTTGAGCAAGCTTGTGATAGATATCCTCCGCTATTTCTTATCGTGAATTCAAGAACTCTGCGCCTTATGTTATTTGCTATCTTTTTGACATCTTCGTTATCCATCTTGTGTCACCTCCTTGAGTAATGGTGTTTTTTCAAAGAGTTGTCCGAGATTCTCTTTGAAAGGAGGATAGACTATCCCCTTTTCAGTGACGATACCCGAAATGAGTTCTGCAGGAGTTATATCAAAGGCTGGGTTGAAGACAAGACTTTCTTGCGGTGCAACCCAATTATTTCCTATGCGACGAATTTCATCGGGGCTTCTCTCCTCGATTGGTATATCTGTGCCTGTATGTGTTTTCAAATCGATGGTACTGGTTGGTGCAACAACGTAAAAAGGCACATTATGATATTTAGCAACTATAGCAAGATTGTAAGTTCCTATCTTGTTTGCAGTATCGCCATTGGCAGCTATCCTGTCCGCTCCAACAAGGACAAGATCAATTTTGAATCTGTTCATCACCAAACCGCTGGCTCCATCCACAATTATCGTGTGTGGTATACCAAGTTCTCTCATTTCCCATGCAGACAAGCGAGCACCCTGTAGTCTTGGCCTCGTTTCATCTAAAAAAACATGTATTTTCTTACCTATTTCATGCGCATACCTGATAACTCCCAAAGCTGTACCATAATCAACGGTTGCCAAAGAACCAGTATTGCAGTGATGAATGATTCTCGCACCGGTCGGAACAAGCTTTGCTCCGTTCTTCGCGATTTGTTTGTTCATCTCTACATCTTCACGTTCAATATGGACTGCTTCTTTTTCCAAAATCATTTTCAGATCATCGATTGAACCAACGAATCCTTGCCAGATCCTTTTCATTCTATCTAAAGCCCAAAAGAGGTTCACAGCGGTAGGCCTTGAAGATCTTAGAAGATCATCAGCTCTCTGTAGTTCTCTGGCTGGATCATCACTTTTTGAAAGCTTTTGTGCACAGAGGACTATTCCATAGGCTGCAGCTACTCCAATTGCGGGAGCTCCCCTCACTATCATTTCCTTTATGGCTTGCGCTACTTCATCAACGGTCTTCAGTTCAAGATATGATGTTTTTTCTGGTAAATATCTTTGATCCAGGAGTACAAGTTTGTCTTTCTTCCACTCTATAGACCTGAACGTACTCAAAAATTCTCCTCCTCTCAAACCAATGATTTCGATTGTTTAACAATTCCTGAGAGATCTTGAATACTTTCAAAATCCTTCCAGCAACGAATCCAATTTATGGCAACGTCCAGGGCGATACTCTCGGCTTTTGCCCGAGTGTTTTCGTCCTTTATTGTCCAAAAGTCGTGAACATGGGCCATCCCTATGGTTCTTCTGAATATTTCCGCCGCTCCAAATCCTGCGCACTCTTTGAGAAGCCTTCGTACATAGTTTTCTTTGTAACTGTCTGAGGGCCACTCACCATTTGAATCATTTTCCCAAGCTCGTAGAAATTCTTGCTCAAAAACAGTCCAGGTTTCTTCAAGAGATTCAACTATCCATTTGCGATAGGAATCTCTCGTTTGCGGGTCTGTTCTGTGTGCCTCCTGTGCAGCATAGGCAATTACAAGGTTTGCAAAATAGGTTCCTATATCGTGTGCCATCGGTCCATAGAAGGCAAACTCTGGGTCAATAACCTTTGTCCTGGTTTCGTCCAACATTATCGAACCTGTGTGCAGATCGTTGTGAATCAAGGCTTGT
>JBKBIU010000224.1:0-2782 GCA_046294065.1 Pseudothermotoga sp. | reverse complement strand
ATTGCAATACTCACACCTTTGACATTCTGGCTTTCACCAAATGAAGGACTTGCGATGCTCGTTGGTGTCTGGAACTCAGCGATCTTTTCGGGTGGTATTTCAGCCATATTGATTAACACACCCGGGACACCTGCTTCAATTGCTTCCACCTTTGATGGGTATAGTCTAACTAGAAAAGGTCTCGCTGGTCTTGCACTTGGTGTCAATGTAGTCTTTTCTGCAATTGGGGGAATTTTAGGGATATTAGCACTCATCTTAGTTGGCTTTCCACTGGCAAGATTTGCTCTTTCCTTTGGACCAGCTGAGTATTTTTCTCTAGCCATTTTTGGACTCTCGACGATGGTAGCCGTGTCGGGGAAATCGATTATTAAAGGTATGCTTGCAGGGTTTTTGGGTTTTTCAGTTTCTATCATTGGGCTTGATCCAATCTTCGGATCTGAAAGGTTTACCTTTGGGAGGATGGAACTGTTGAGTGGAGTTTCTTTCATACCAGTAATGATTGGGCTCTTTGGTATCGGTGAAGTTCTTCACCAGATATATACCGTTGCTCACTCACAAGCAACCACCAAAGAGAATGTTGGACAGCTTGGCAGGGTTGTTCCAACCTTCAAGGAAATCAAAGGTATGATGCCGGTTTCTTTGTTCTCATCCATAATTGGAATCATCATAGGTGCCATACCTGGTGCGGGGGCAGATATAGCGGGCTTAGTCGCTTGGGATCAAAGTAGGAGAATTGCGAAAAAACCCGATGAGTACGGTAAAGGATCTTTAGAGGGTCTCGCAGCATCTACAACGGCCAACAATGCATGCTTAGGTGGTGCATTAACTACGATGATGTCACTGGGTATACCTGGCGATGCTGTAACTGCTGTTTTAATTGGTGCCTTCATAATGTATGGTGTGCAACCGGGACCTATCATGTTCAGGGACAGAGCTGATTTTGTTTATATGATTGTTATATTGATGGTACTTGCAAATATTGCCTTTCTATCTGTAGGATTTCTTGCCTCAAAAGTTCTCACAAAATTTCTGTCTCTATCTCAGAGTTTCATCTGGGCAACTATAATTATCCTGTCTCTTGTAGGGGCATATGCAATTAACAATAGCTCTTTTGACTTGCTAATAGTATTTGTTGCGGGTATTCTAGGATTTGCTTTTAGATTGATAGACGTACCGTTAGGACCTGTTGTTCTGGCTTTGATCTTAGGTCCTATGGCAGAGGCAAATATGAGAAGAGCACTCATTCTAAGTGGAGGTAGTTTTTTTGTCTTCTTCACAAGACCTATCTCATTGATATTATTGATTCTTTCTATTGTTTCGATCTTGGGATCGTTGATCCGAAAAAAGAAGACCTAGTCGGAGGTAGATGATAGTGATTGAAGAATTGATCAAAAACAAGGTTCTAATAGTTGTCAGGCACCTTTCATTGCAGGAAACTATCGATTTGTGTCATATACTTGTAGAAAACGAATTCAGGTTTGTCGAAGTCAGTTTCTCTGAACAAAAGGCTGATGAAATATTGAAGGAGCTCAAGAAACGTTTCGATCAAAAAATCTGCCTAGGTGCAGGAACGATCTTTCAAGAAGATAGCTATCGAAGAGCCTTGGATTGTGGTGCCGATTATGTACTGAGCCCAGGTTTGAGTCTAAAGATAGCAGAACTCTCAAGAAAAGATGTGATACCTTACATACCAGGTGTATTTACGCCAACTGATGTACAAAACGCCGTGGAAATGGGTTTTGATCTTTTGAAGCTCTACCCAGCAGATCTGGGTTTGTTGAGATCTTACACAGGACCATTCCCCAAGGTCAAATTCATGCCTTTTGGTGGTGTGACCGATCAAAACATAGTTTCTTACTTAAGTTCTGGTGCCTCAGCCGTTGGAATAGGTTCGTATATAGCAAACAAAGAAATTCTTTCTAATAAAGATTTTGCACAGTTGTCGAAAAGGGTTTGCAGAATCAAAGAGTTAATAGGTGATATCGATGGACCTGTGTATTGATATCGGTGCAACGAAGACCTTTGTAGCAGTATTCGATGAAAGTGAAAGACAGATCCATGTGAGTGAACAATTCTTGACTGAATCGTCCAAAGGATTCGATCATTTTCTTGAAAGGTTAACCACCCTTTGCACAAGACTTTTGAAAGGTGAAAAGCCAAGGTTCTGGGGCATATGTACTGCTGGGGCTGTAGATAAAGACGGTGTAGTCTTATGGTCCCCTAATTTAGGTTGGAAGAATCTTCCTTTGAAAGAACTTATGATTCCAATCTTTGGGGAAAAGGGAGTTATTGAAAACGACTGTAATGCTGCTGCTTATGCAGAGGCACGGGTCAGAGATGTTGAAAACTTAGCTTATGTGACTTTGAGTACGGGTATAGGTATGGGGATAGTTGTGAACAAGAAGATATACCATGGCTCTCACTTTAGCGCAGGCGAAATAGGACACACGATTGTTGATCCAGACGGTCCAGTGTGTAGTTGTGGACGTAGGGGATGCTTGCAGGCAGTAGCTTCTGGAAGGGGTTTGGAGAATCAGATTTTCGAGATAACAGGACAAAAAGTGGATTGTGCAACAATACTGAATTATGCCCAAGATGGCATGGAACCTTATCACACAATTGTTAGAAGGGCATCGTTAATTTTAGGAAAGTTGTTAACGAATGTTGTTGATATTTTAGATGTTGACACGATAGTTTTAGGTGGTGGTCTAACAAAAAATGAGTACTATACAAATATGGTGGTAGAATTCATTGTGAAGAATTATTACCGATTACCTGCAAA